>DASUPZ010000298.1:0-11520 GCA_036280855.1 Pyrinomonadaceae bacterium
CGACATCTCCCCGAGACTTTCGAGGTTGTTTTTGAGTGCGACCTGTTCCCGCAACTCCGTGACTTCAGTGATGTCGGTCAACAGGCACAACGCGCCCCGTGGTCCGCGTTCGGGCGGTAACTCGATCGGCGCGACAGTCGCACCCAACCTTCGCAATCGTCCGTTTTCTCCAACTGCTTCGATCTCGGTGCGGCGATACAAAGTCCCTTTTTGCAGACAATCGCCGATCATCGACGCCAGCTCCGCGTGCTCGCTCAGCAGTTGCTCGTACGATTCACCGAGCGCTCTGCCGTCAACTTCAAGCAACGTTCGGCCGGGCGTGTTAATCGCCATCGACAGCCCGGCGCCGTCGAACGCAAGCAATCCCGAAGGCAAACTCGCAACGATACGTTCGCTGAATTTCTCCGCGGAGTTTGCACGCTCTCGCGCCTCTGCACTCAGTTGCTCGAGTGCTTTCCGTTGCTCCTGCAACTGCGCCACAACCGACTGAAACGTCTCCAGCACAAACTCCGCCTCGTCGTGCGACTTCAGCATCTGCTCTGCGGCCGTGGCCCTTTGCGCTTCGCCGACAAGCTGCTGGTAAGGACGAAGCATCCACCGCAGCAGAAACAAAATGCACAACATGCTGCCGATCAGGATCGCAACGAAAGCCGCGAGCAAAATCGGACCACGCGTGGCAGGTGTTTCAGGGATGAGGATGTAGAGAAGGATCGCAAAGAGGACTGCCAGCAGGAACAGTCCTGTGAGCATCGTTAGCCCCGATTGAAAACGATTGCGGTACGTCATCTAAACTGTCCTGCGTACCAATCGACGAGGGGACGACCAAAGAGAAGTGCTGCGATTGCGCCTAGCCCGAGAAAAATTCCGAACGGCAGCAACATCTGCATATTTTTCTCGCGCTGCCGGGCCATCAAAAACACTCCCGCGACCGATCCTGTCGAGACGCCGATAAAGATCGTGAGGATCGTGAGTCGCCAGCCGAGATAGGCCCCCACCATAAACATCATCTTCACGTCGCCGAGACCCATCGCCTCGATGCCGCGAAGTTTTTCCCAGGTCCAACCCATGAGCCAGAGCGATCCGCCGCCGATCAACGCTCCGATGCCGGCGCCCGCAAGTGACACTACCCAAACGGGCATGCCTGCGAGTGCGCCACCGGAGAGTGACGGCACATCGTCGAAATGTGGCGTGCCGGTCAGAAACGGAATTGCAATTCGAGCAACAACCGCGAATGCGATTCCCGGATACGTAATCACGTTCGGAAGCAGCATGTGTTCGGCGTCGATGAAGATCAGCGCGAGCAACGCCGAACAGAAGACAAGGTCAAACGGCAGTGCAGCACTCAATCCGTCGTGCCATGCGACTGCTACGAATAACGCGGCCGTCAACAGCTCGACTGCCGGATATCGAATCGAGATGTGCATGCTGCAACCACGGCACTTCCCACGCAGTGCCATGTAACTAACGACGGGAATGTTGTCGTAAAAAGCGATTCCCGCGCCGCACGAATGGCAGCGCGAGTTTGGAAACACGATCGACTCCTCGAGCGGAACCCGATGAATTACGACATTAAGAAAACTCCCGATGATCGCACCAAACACTCCTGCGATCACATAACCAACCACTGGGGGGACTAAGGTTAAGTCAGGCATTATCTGTGTTTATCTGTTTTTACGATCCGTGTCATCCGCGGCCTGTTTTTCCCAGAGCATCAGGTGCTTCAGAAACGCATGATGCGCGGCAAAGCTCGCGATGGTAAAGCCCGCGAAGCCGTCGCGTAAACCGCCTTTGAGGATCAAACTCCGAATAAACGCCGCCGGTCCTGCTGAGGCCACTCCAAGAACCGACGTGCGCCGTCCTTCTTCAAACATTTGCCGCGCTGCAAGCGGCGCGTAACGCTCGCCGATCATGCGGTGATGATGCGCGGCGTCCTGCATAGTGTAGTGAAGCAAATCTCCCGGCAGTGTCTCAACGCGCGCGCCGGGATTCATCGTCACCGACTCGTGAATATGACGTTGCTTCCAGCGGCCCTTTGTCTTTCTGAAGAGTCGCAACTGGCGATCAGGATACCATCCGCCGCCGCGGATCCAGCGGTCCTGGTAGAAAGTGCGCCGGGCCACCTGATAGCCGTCGGCGAGATCTTTCGCATTGCGCAAGGGCTCGATCGATCTCTTCAACTCATCCGACACACGCTCGTCTGCATCGAGACTGAAGATCCACTCGTGTTGCGCCTGGTCCACGGCAAACTGCTTCTGCGCGCCAAACCCGGGCCAGTCGTTGATTATCACTCGTGCGCCTGACGCTTCGGCGATTGCGCGCGTGGCGTCAGTCGAATTCGAGTCTACCACCACAAGCTCGTCGGCCCATGCAACTGATTCGCACGCGGCCCTGATATTCGACTCTTCGTTGAAGGTGATGATGGTGGCGCTGATCTTCATTAATAAAGCCGCAGGTTAACGCAGATTAACGCAGATTGAAAATTTATCTGCGTTTATCCGCGAAAATCTGCGGCTGGATTTAGATCGGACTGGACGCCTACGGAACGGTGGGCGTGTCGACGATCACGTTGTTCGCTCGCAACGTGGTTGACGTCGCCCGCTGTAAGTCAGCCAGCGCCTTGTTGTAGTCAGTTTCTGCTCTCAACTCGGAAGCGCGTGCATTCGCGAGGGCGTTCTCACGCTGGAACAGAAGGAACGTCGTCGAACGTCCCACCTGGTACAGACGCTGCTCGCCTTCGAGTTGCACTTCCGCATTGGCGCGAGCTTCACGGGCGGAAAGCACTCGCTGGCGCGCCGACTCAACTGCCTGAGCAGAATTGCGAACGTCAACTTCGATCAGTTGTTCCTGCGAACGCGTCGTGGCCGCCAACTGGTCGCGCTGAATCCTCGCACCAGCCAGGTTTGCTTCCGCAGTCTTGTTCTTGAGCGGAAACTGAATCGCGACGCCGACGGTGATGTTGCGGGTGTCGCCGCTGAACAGGTTGCGAACGGTCTGCCCGTAACCGCCGATCAATACCTGGTTCAGGCCGCTAGCCTGGGCTTCAACGAGAGGTGAAGTCGCGACCGGCAGTCCCTGCGCAAGCTGGATCGCGCGAATCTGGTCGAGCAAAAACGCGGACGAGTTTGTTTGCGGATTGCCGAAGATCAGAGGCACCTGGGTGCCCGGAGGCAAACCGCCGGAAACGTCCGTACCAGCCAGACCTGTAAGAGCCACAGTTCCGGTCAGGTCGATACGCGGCCGGGTTTGGTTCTTGAAATACTGGAGATCGATCGCGTTGATGTCGTTCTGCAGTCGCAGGCGACGCAGTTCGGGGCGGTTGTCGCGTGCAGCTTTCAACGCATCCGTGAGATTCACGGGATTCGTATCAAACTTCGGCTGGTCAGTCGGAGTGAGTTGCACATTCCACTCGGGACTGGTTGATTCCTTGAAGATCAGGTTCTTCAGATTGTTTTCGGCAATCGCGACCGACTGAATCGCACTGAGCAACCCGGTCTCGCGATTCGAGACTTCAGTCAAAACTTCAGCTCTCTCGAGTGGAGCACGTGCGCCCGCGGAGATTTGCGCTTCGATGTTGCGCAGGCTCTCGCGCGAGAGGTTCAGGTTGGACAGTTGGTTCTGCTGATCGCGCAGTGCGAAAACCAGTTCCCAGTAAGCCTGTTGCACACGTGTGATGACGTCGATCGTGCGCTGGCGAAAGTCTGCGTCCGACTGGTCCACACGTTTGCGTTGAATGCGGATCTGACGGCGATTGTTATCGATCGAGCGATCGCGCAGTAACGGTTGGGTAAACTGCAGCGAGAGGTTCGATGAATAGAACGGGTTCAGCAAACTAAAAGTGTTGCTGGTGTTTGTGTGCTGGTTTGCAAAGCTTAGAAAATAGTTTCCACCGCCTGTGCCAAACTGCTTCTGGATGCTGGGGCTGAGTGAATATGTAGTGGTGCTCGTCGTACCGCCCTGACCGCCGCCCAGAGAGCTCTGCTGCGGGGAAATGCGTTTATCGTAAGTCGGCGTGACCCCGAATACCGGATCGAAGATCCCTTCGAGCGCGCGCAACTGGGTCTCCGCAAAACGAACATCGTCACGCGCCACCTCGATATCGTTGTTGCTCTCGAGCGCGCGTTTAATCGCATCGTTCAGTGACAACGGCAACGTCTCACTGCCGACGCCTATTCGTGTAAGACTCGGAACCGGAGGCAACGGCTTTGGTTGATAAGGTGGAATCACCGGATCGCGCACCGGATCCTGCGGTTCACCTGTCACGGGCGCACCTGGGGTGACCGGAGCAGCAGGCGCAGGCGTTGTCGTCGAGGGCGTAGTCGTCGTGGACGGCGTGGTCGTCGACGGTATTGTCC
Organism: Pyrinomonadaceae bacterium; assembly: GCA_036280855.1. GTDB lineage: Bacteria > Acidobacteriota > Blastocatellia > Pyrinomonadales > Pyrinomonadaceae > PSRF01. The sequence continues at coordinate 4,353 of DASUPZ010000298.1, forward strand.
CCGGAGGCGCGGCCGGATTTGTTTGCGGTGCGGCTGGTGGTGCCGCGGGGTTCTGGGTCGGCGTCGTTGTCCCTGGAATCGGATCCTGTCCTGGTGGTCTCGTTGGATCACCCGGCGCGGGGGTTGGTCGCGGCGTCGACTGCGGGACCTGTGCCATGACGGCGGTCGTGCCGCCGAATAAAATCAGTGCAAGAACCGCGGGTCTAATTAAAGTACGCGATATCGAATTAAACATCAGACGAAGAGCTCCTTAAACGTGTTTCCTTCCAATTCCGACTACAAGGCAGGAAGAGTCGGGGAACATTCTGGCAAACGACAGTCCGTTACATCAAGCGTCTACTACGTAACGTTCGGAAAGGCAGTTTCAAAAAGTTGTATAAAACGCTGGCTTGACAGGCGGAAACGCGCCGCATAATCTTGCCTATTCTTTTCAGTCCAATGATCGACGCATACATGGGCGAAATCTGTCCCACATTCGCGACAGGAGTTGTCCCACAATCGAAACAAAGCACGCAGTTTCAGGAGGATTCAGACGATGGCGGTGAAAGTTGGCATTAACGGGTTTGGTCGTATCGGAAGAAACATTTTTCGCACGTCAATTGGTGATCCAGACATCGACTTTGTAGCCGTCAACGATCTGACTGACACGAAAGCGCTGGCACACCTGCTGAAGTACGACTCGGTGCTCGGCAACCTCGAACAAAGGGTCGAGACAACTGAAAACGGAATCAAAGTCGAGAACGAGGAGTTTCGCGTCTTCTCGCAACGCGATCCGGCTGCGATTGACTGGGAATCAGTGGGCGCGGAGATCGTCATCGAGTCAACCGGACTGTTTACGAAGGCGGAAGATGCGAAGAAGCACCTGCGCGGTAGTGTGAAGAAGGTGATCATTTCGGCGCCGGCGAAGAATGAAGACATCACGATCGTGCTTGGCGTGAACGAAGAGAGCTACGATCCGGCATCGCATCACGTCATTTCCAACGCGTCGTGCACGACCAACTGTCTCGCGCCGGTGGCGAAGGTGGTCCATGAGAAGTTTGGCATTCGTTCTGCGCAGATGACGACCATCCATTCCTACACGAACGATCAGCAGCTTCTCGACCTGCCGCACAAAGACATGCGCCGCGCGCGTGCGGCTGCATTGTCGATGATTCCGACTTCGACTGGTGCCGCGAAGGCTGTTGCCCTCGTGTTGCCGGAGTTGAAAGGGAAGTTTGATGGAATTTCGGTGCGCGTGCCGACACCCAATGTGTCGCTCGTCGACGTGGTGATCGACCTCGAGACTGAAACGACGGCTGAGGAAGTTAACCGGGCCTTTAAGGATGCGGCGAATGAGGAGCTGCGCGGCATTCTCGACTTCTGCGAGGAACCGCTCGTTTCAATTGATTTCAGACGCAACTCAAATTCGTCGATCGTCGATGCGGAGTACACGAAAGTGATCGGCGGACGGATGTTGAAGGTGCTTTCGTGGTACGACAACGAGTGGGGCTATTCGTGCCGAGTCCGCGATCTAATCAAGTACATCGCAGCCAAAGGCTTATAAATCGTTCTGATGATCCGTGTCATCCGTGGCTAAATTATCGATCAAAGATCTGGATCTCAACGGCAAGCGCGTCTTCATCCGCGTCGACTTCAACGTGCCGATCAAAGACGGCAAGGTTGACGACGATTCGCGGATCAAAGCCTCGCTTCCGAATATTCAATACGCGAGAGACCACGGGGCGCGTGTGATTCTTGCGTCGCACCTGGGCCGGCCCAAGGGTGAGCGTGTTGATAAATACTCGTTGCGTCCAGTCGCCGAACATCTTGCTGATTTGCTTGGTCGTCCGGTTGAGTTTGCCGATGACTGTGTCGGCGAACCGGCGGAGTCGAAAGTCGCGGCGCTAAAAGACGGCGACGTGTTGTTGCTCGAAAACCTTCGCTTCCATCCCGAAGAAGAGAAGAACGACGACAACTTCGCAAAGCAGTTGGCCAGCCTGTGCGACGTCTACGTGAACGACGCTTTCGGCACTGCGCATCGCGCGCATGCGTCAACCGCCGGCATCACTCGCCACGTTGCGAAGGCCGCGGCGGGTTTGTTGATGGAGAAAGAGCTCGAGTATCTCGGAAGGGTTGTGAACCAGCCGGAGGATCCGTTTGTAGCGATACTCGGCGGCGCAAAAGTGTCGGACAAGATTCCGGTGATCAATGCTCTCATCGATCGTGGCGTCGATAAGCTGCTGATCGGCGGCGCGATGGCCTACACGTTTTTGAAAGCTGAAGGCTTCACGGTCGGCAAGTCGTTGGTCGAGGACAGCATGTTGCAAACCGCGCTCGACATCAAAAAGCGCGCGGAAGAAAAAGGAATCATGTTTCTGCTTCCCACGGATCATCAGGTGGTTGACAGTTACGAACCGATCAAGGGGCAGCAGATCGTGGCGAAGACGATTCCGATTGAGTTTACGAACATCGGTCTCGTAGGTATGGACATAGGCGTCGAGACGGTTAACCATTTCGCGTCGGCGCTTCAGGACGCGCGCATGATCGTTTGGAATGGTCCAATGGGCGTGTTTGAAGAACCGCCTTTCGATCAGGGCACGATCGGCGTTGCGAAAGCTGTCGCTGAAGCAGCAGGACGCGGCGCGATCGCCATTGTAGGCGGCGGCGATTCTGTTTCCGCCGTTACACGCGCCGGCGTTGCTGACAAGATCACACACATCTCAACCGGCGGCGGCGCGACGCTCGAGTTTCTCTCCGGCGACGAGTTGCCAGGCGTCGCCGCGCTCAACGATAAATAGTTCAAGTGTAGTTTCAGGGTGAGTAGGGATGGCTGGCGAGAAAAGGCAATGCCCGGATTGTCGTGTTGAGATGGACGAAGGGTTCATTCTCGATATTGGCGCGCAGTTGGCTCCGCGCTGGGTGGAGGGTCAACCCGAGATATCAATATGGACGGGTGTGAAAGCTAAACGTAAGGAGTGCTACTCAGTCGACACATATCGTTGCCCGAAGTGTGGATTACTCCGGTCGTATGCGACGAAGGAGGCTAATCCGCCGAGCGTGTTTGGAGGTTGAGGTCTGCTGGTATTTTGACACTATGCGCAAGCCCGTAATTGCTGGAAACTGGAAGATGCACAAGCTGCTCGGCGAGGCAGTTGAGACTGCGCTGGCGCTGAAGCCGCTTGTCGCGAACGCGAACCACTGCGAAGTTGTAATCGCGCCTGTGTTCACGGCGATCAAGACAGTTGCTGATCGGCTGGAAGGGTCAAACATTCGCGTGGCCGGGCAGGATTGTTCGACGGAAGTTGAAGAAGGCGCGCACACGGGCGAGGTGCTGGCGTCGATGTTGAAAGACGTCGGTGCGCGGTATGTGATCGTGGGTCATTCGGAGCGGCGGCAGTTCTATGCCGAGAGTGACGAGATGGTGAACCGGAAGGTACACGCCGGGCTTGCGAGTGGTTTAACGGTGATCATGTGTGTGGGCGAGACGCTCGATCAGCGGGAGCAGGGAAGTGCGGAAAGCGTTGTGTCACGGCAGTTGAGTGGCGGACTCAGCGGGTTGACAGCCTCAGATCTCGACCGTATCATCGTCGCTTACGAGCCCGTCTGGGCCATCGGCACGGGACGCACAGCGACGCCGGAGCAAGCGCAGGAAATGCATGCGTTTATCCGGCGCGTTTTCGCGGAAAGGCACTCTGCGGCGGCGGGCGAGGGTTTGAGAATTCTCTACGGTGGTTCGGTCAAGCCCGAGAACGTTGCGGGTTTGATGAAGCAGCCGGATATCGATGGCGCGCTGGTTGGCGGCGCGTGTTTGAAAGCAGAGAGTTTTGCGCAGATAGTGAATTACGAGCGTTGAGTTGATTTCCGCGTATTAGAGTTTGAGGTTAGTCGGTTTTATTCAGCGCGGCCTGGTTCGGTTTTTATATAACGCATGATTGATTGAAGACGTTTTCCCCGGAGTGATTGATTGACTTACTTTCTTTACACACTATTTATTTTAGCGTGCATCATTTTAGTGGTGGTGATCCTGCTTCAGCCTGGCAAAGCTGATGCGGGCGCGTTGTTCTCAAACACGTTATCGAGCACCGCTTTTGGACCACGCGGCACGGCGAGTTTGCTGGCAAAGATCACGATTGGCGCCGCGGCGGCGTTCATGCTGATCGCACTGATGCTCGGATCGGGTGTCCTGAGTGGTGGACGATCGGTATTGCAGTCGAACCCTGAGACTGCGCCGGCCTCGACTCCAACGCCGGCACCGACGCAGGAGTCTTCACCGGCAGCACCCGCAGCATCACCAGCTGCAACCCAATAGTGTTTCCGGTTGTCTAACTGAATTCGATCGCGGCTATAATGCCCTTGCTCTTTTGAAACTCACCTTCCAAGCCGAAGTGGCGGAACTGGCAGACGCGCACGTTTGAGGGGCGTGTGAGGCAACTCGTGGGGGTTCGAGTCCCCCCTTCGGCACCATACTTCTGAACAATCTGCTTAATTTTCAATTAGTGTCCACTTAGTGCCCATGTGTCTGGACTGTTGGGTGTACACAATGCAGATGATGCAGACGGTGCATGTGACGATCCCAATCGAGTCCCCCGTCGTCAATAATCGTATGGTGGGGCTCACACGTGAATACCAGATTAGCGAATCCCTAACGCTCTTCCTCCGACTATTCTTTCCTGTATCGGGGACCCTTCTCACTGTTCGCTTCGATATGACATACCTCGCCGACGAGGATGTTGTACCGAGTGTCGTAGATTACCGCAAACTGCGCCGAGGGCTTTAAGGGTTGAGGGACTTGGGGAACCCATGAGAGATCTACTGCTCCAGGCGTCGAGAACCATAGAGACCGCGCCTCGGATACTAAAACAGAACGTTCATTGACGGATCTTTATGTCTTACTAATAGATGTACACCACGGCTTGAAAACTTCTGAGTGAGCTTCCCGTTAATACATGTCATGAACGAGGATTTTAGTCGCATTGAGTAGTTTTCAATGCAATGAACGAACGGTTGCTGCGCTGGAACCCACGATCGATCCAATCTGGAGTAGGCACGACCATAGAGATTAAGCCAATCAAGAACGAAGACTATGAAAACGCTGAAAAATCGATAACCCAATGGAAGCTAGATCAAACTGTCTCATCGAGGATCGGTGTATGGACCGCTGACGTGAAGAATCGTGACTGTTATTCCTCTAACCATGAAGAGGACGCGATAACGTCCGACGATTAAATGCCGGATGGAAACACTCAATTGTTCGCTCTCCGGCGCGATAGGACAAGCCAGTGGCAATGATGTGAGCTGTTTTCTAATAGCCCGTCGTAGTTTCTGCACCCACAGTTTCGCGTTTTCTTCTCCCCACACTCGACAACCCCATTTGAAGGATGACTCGATGTCCGATTCGGCATCTGGATGGAGGATGACCTTGTACTTTTTCATTAATCTTCGACTGGGATGTTATTCTTGGCGAAGAAGTCATTGAAAAAGTCTTCCGCTGGTCGTCCTTTCTTACGACTTCGTGACGCGAGGCGCTGACGCAGGATCTCAACAACCTCCGAGCGCTCTTTAAGCTCAAGTAGTTTTTGATAACTTTCGGCATCCTGGACCACCACTGCCGCTTTGCCATTGACAGTCAAAACAACGGCTCTTTAGTTTTCTTCATTTGGCGCATCACTTTGTTGCTATCGCGCTTGAAGGTCGACAGACTCATTATATCCCGAGCAAGTTTCATGTGGTTACGTCCTAAGTAGATAAATTTGCACGCAATTTTACTACCGTCAATCTATTGTGCGCTAATGAGCCTGTCAAGAGCCGGCGCTACCGTAAACGCTTCAAGTCCGAGTAAGCGTTGCAACCTTTGTCATTTAGCCAATCACCCATGTTGTCGCCTAACTATAGACTCAGCGATACGGTTGAGCGTTCGTTCGTGCAACCTACAAAGTAGCGCTCATGGACATTCGCTCTGCAAGTGACACAAATTACGTCAGCTGGGCCAATAGAGTTGAACCGGGTCACGTCAGAATTGCCGCTCAAGGTTAGACTAAAGTCAGGAACAACTAAGGTCCAACTGGATGCGGAGCGTGCGGTTGGTGCCTACAGTGCGGAAGGCAGGACTTGCGAACTTCCTTAGGGAAATCAAAAAATTCTCGTAAAAACGGCAAAAACAATGTATGGCAGATGAGCCCCCCTTCGGCACCATCAATCTTAAATCCTCATTGAAACACACGCAGAGCCGCGAGCGGCGGACAAGGTGATAGCTAAGTCAGCAGTCTTCAATTTGAAGTCTTCCGAGTTAAAGGCTGGGTCTTGTCCCGCGATCATCACAAGGCCGAAGACAGATAAAGCGACATGTTGACGACGTATGGCGCGGCGCAACGAAGAGTCCACAGCCAACGAAAGCCAGCCCGCTGCAAGAGGAAGTGCAACGTCACCACCAACACAACAAAACTCTAACAGGATCTCTTCGTTCACAGCGCCTCCGGCGTCCCGGGTGAGAGAGCATTGACTTTTCCGGCAGCTTGAAAAAAAGTTTCGTCCCCTGTCGTTCATCCGCTGAGGGTGTTCCGGAGCCGGTGGCGTCAAGCTGCTCGATAAGTTTTTGTTGATCGCCCACTACCGCCTTCAGCTTATTTAAATTTCTCTTGCATCGACGTCGAAGAGTTCGGAACACGATCTTGCGCAAACACTTCGTGTTACCACCGGCGTTAACGAAACTGACTCAGACCAAGGACGATTACAGTTCTTAGAAGTTCAATTCAAAATCTTTGTTTGAACGCCGAGAGTGTGCTCTGCCCATCGGACCTGTCATAGATAGCAAATACAACGCGATCGAAAGCGCCGGCGAAGGTGGTTGACTCAATCCACTTGCCAAACGCATCTGCCACAAGCGCGGGGCTGTTCCGAAAAACACCGCAGCCCCACGCCCCAAGCAACATCGTTCGATGGCCATGCCTGGCAGCCACGGCGAGCACCAACCCGGCGCGCCGGCGTAAAGTCATTTCAACGTTAGCGTGGGCCGCCTCTTCACGGGTCAACACTACGCCTGCATTCGGCGCCGGCGCTGTGATCACGGATGCGAGAAACAGCGTGTGTGGCTGATCGCGGCTCCGTGTTCGAAACCAGGGCACGTTTGGCGAATAGATGAGATGATCGGTGTAAAGGGCCGACTCGTGATCCCGATTCGATTTATAGTACT
>DASUPZ010000299.1:0-7000 GCA_036280855.1 Pyrinomonadaceae bacterium
AGAAGGACGCACCGGCTTCGCGCACCTGTTTGAGCACATGATGTTTCAGGGATCGGAAAACGTTCCCAAAGCGGCCCATTTCCAGTACATCTTCAACGCCGGCGGCACGATGAATGGGACCACGTCGACCGAGCGAACAAATTATTTCGAGACTCTTCCTTCGAACTATATGCCGCTCGCTTTCTGGCTTGAGAGCGATCGCATGCGTTCGCTGAAGGTGACGCAGGAGAACCTCGATAACCAGCGCAACGCGGTTCAGGAAGAAAAGCGACTGCGCTACGACAATCAACCGTACGTCAATGCATTTCTCCGGATGAACGAGTTGATCTTTTCCAATCCGGCGAATGCACATTCGACGATCGGCTCGATGGAAGATCTCGATGCGGCCACGATTGACGACGTGCAGGAGTTTTTCCGGATCTACTACGCACCGAACAATGCAGTGCTGACCGTCGTCGGCGACTTTGATAACGCGGAAGCCCGCTCTCTAATCGATAAATACTTCAGCAACATCCCGGCACAACCGAAGCCGCCGGGCGTTGATGTTTCCGAACCGGAAGCCGTCGCAATTCGCCAGGAAACATTTCACGATCCGCTCGCTCCGGCTCCGGCTTTTGTTCTCGGCTGGAAAATACCGGAACGACGCACGCCTGACTTCTATGCGCTTTCGCTCGCAGGTACGCTGCTCTTCGAAGGCGACAGTTCGCGCCTGTACCAGAAGCTCGTGAAGGGTGATGAATCCGTAGTGTCGATTGAAGGCGGCGTCGATGAACGGCGTGGTCCATCCGCGTTGTACATCTTCGCGCTGCCGAAACCGGACGAAGAAGTCGACAAGATTCGCGAACAGATCTTCGACGAGATCAAGCGCGTCGCAACGGATGGTCCAACCGACGCCGAGATGGAGAAACTCCGGAATTCGCTCTGCAACGATGCCGTGCGTGGACGCCAGTCGACAATGTATCGCGCGCAGCGTATCGCGGAGTTTGCTTTATACGATTCGAATGCGCGGCTCGTCGATTCAGAGTTGGACCACTATCTGAATGTAACTGCCGAAGACATCAAGAACGTGATGGCGCGCTATGTCGACGTTGAGAACCGCGTGGTGCTCGACATCATTCCGTCGGCCGCCGCTGCTGAAGATGCGGAAGAGACCGTGGTTGCAGGTTCACCGCAGCCGCCGGGAGATCCACATCAACCTGGTTCGCCGGCGCCACAGGTTCCGGACCAGCCCGCACCCGAACCGCCGTCGCCCGTACACGCAGACCTCCCTGAGATAAAATCCTCATCTGCGCCTGAACAACGAAACGATCCGGCGGACGTTCCGCCGCAAACTAAACCAGGCTCCGGCCCGCTGCATCCCTAGAACATGAGTCAACCAGAACCTTTTCGTAGCCAGCCGCCGCCGCCGCTGCAACCACGACCAATTACTATTCCTACGCCACGGGAAACGGTGCTGTCTAATGGACTGACGCTCGTGGTGGTGGAAGACAAACGCCTGCCGTTGGTGAGTTATCGCCTGGCCTTTCGCGTGGGCGGAGCTTTTGATCCGCCGGCAGTTCCGGGCTTGATCGATCTACTCGCCGGTCTTCTGCCGGAAGGAACCACGTCGAGAACGAGTAAAGAGATCGCGGAAGAAATCGCGCGCATGGGCGCGAGTTTATCGGCGGGTGCAAATTCCGATTACACGATCGTGGGCGCGTCAGCGCTTGCACAGTTCAACGACCCGGTTATGGATCTGCTGGCTGAAGTTGCGCTCGAACCGTCGTTTCCGGAAAACGAAGTCGCACTTGCGAAGCAGAACACGAAAGAGAGTTTGCGACAGCAGCGAGCGCAGCCGTCGTTTCTCGCCAGCGAGATGGTTGCGCGCGTGATGTTTGGCGACCATCCTTACTCGGTAGTGGCGCCAACACCGGAGTCGATCGATCGAGCGTCGCGTGACGAGTTCGTCAGGTTTCATCGCTTGAAGATCGTTCCGAATAATGCGGTGTTCATCGTGGTTGGCGATGTTCGCTACGACGATATTTTGAAGCGAGTCGAATCGTTGTTTTCGACGTGGGAAAGAGGCGAAGAAGTAGTTGCGGACTTCCCTGCACCGCCGGTTCGCTCGAAGAGAACGGCGTATCTCGTCGATCGTCCTGGGTCGGCGCAGTCGAACATCGTGATCGCGAATAGCGGTATCACGAGGACGAGCCCTGATTATTTTCCGCTGATGCTGATGCACACGGTCCTGGGCGCCACGGCCTCGTCACGCTTGTTTATGAATTTGCGTGAAGACAAGGGATACACCTACGGTGCTTATTCGAATCTCGATGCTCGTCGCAGCGCCGGAACGTTCCGTGCGACAGCAGAAGTGCGAACACAGGTCACCGGCGATTCGCTCAAAGAGTTTTTCTACGAGCTGGAGCGAATTCGAAGCACGCCGGTTTCGGAAAAAGAGATTGCCGATGCGAAGTCGTATCTGACGGGCGTCTTTCCGATACGTTTGGAGACGCAGGAAGGTCTGACGGACCAGTTAGTGCAAATCAAGATGCTGAACCTGCCGAACGACTATCTCGAAAGATACCGCGATCGAGTTCAAGCCGTCACGATCGACGAGATTCGAAGGGTTGCGGAGAAGTATGTCAGACCCGATGAGGCAGCGTTGATCGTCGTGGGCGACGGCACCTCGGTGCTCGATCAGATCAAGCCTTATTGCGAAGACATCGAGATCTACAACACTGCCGGTAAACGAAAAACTTTGGAAGCATCTGCTACGACGGATCCGGTGGGAACGTGGTCAATCGAAGTTGAGACACCACTCGGCCAGAACATTCCGGCAACGCTGACGGTTTCGCGAGAAGGCGGCGGGCTGACGGCGATCATTCATTCGGAAATGGGCGACGCCGAAATCGGAGCGATCGAGATCAACAACAATTCGTTTCACGCAACCACTTCTTTGGAGATGGACGGCCACGCTGTTGAGGCTGAGATATCAGCGCGATTCGACGGCGAACACACGGAAGGATTTCTGAAGATCCAGGATTCGCCGGAATTACCCTTCACCGGAAACAGGGAATAAGCCGCGGATGAACGCGGATAAACGCGAATAGAATAGGTCGCTGGATAGGAAATAGGTCCTATTCGACCTATCCGGTTTTCTGACCTATTTCTTCTTCTCCACAAAAACAAAGCGCCCGGCATGGCCGACATGCCGGGCGAAATCACAGGAGGAACCGAGTGTTATGGTCTCCGCTATGTTCTGCGGTGATCCGATTAACCTCGCTGCCTAAGATGCGCTTCTCCGCGCCGCCGTTGCTCCAACGCTAATCACGCTCGTAACGCAGCACGATCCCGCCCTCGCCCACTGCCCATCCGACCTTCTTGTTGAAATTGAGCGAGTAAAGGTTTTGCTTCGTTGTCGAATTTTGTTGAACCCACGTTCTGCCTTCGTCGCTGCTGCGCAGGATCGTTCCGCCTCGACCGACCGCCCAGCCATCGTCTTCTTCCGGAAACTTGACGCTCAACAAAGTCGCGTTCACGTTTGTCGGAACAACGCTCCACGTTTCACCGCCGTCTATGGTTCGCAACAACGTTCCGCGCTCGCCGACGGCCCAGCCTTTTTTGTCGTTGCGAAAATCGATGTGATAGAGCGTTCGGGTCGTCGCGACGTTTTGTTTCGTCCAGCTTGCACCGCCATCACGAGTGAAGAGAATCGTCCCGCCCTGGCCGACGATCCACCCGCGTTTGTCGCTGACGAAATCGACGTGAATCAACTCTGTGCGGCTTGGAGCACGTTGCCTGCGCCACGTTTCGCCGCCGTCGTCCGTATACACCAGAATACTGTCTACGACGACATCGCGACGGCTGACTGATCCAACTACCCAGCCTTTCTTCTTGCTCGAAAAGCGCACGCTATACAACTCGACGCTGGCGCCTTCGAATTCTTCGGGAAGGAAGATACGAGCCTGCGTCCATGCATTGCCGTTGTCGCGAGTGATGAAGATTGCATTGCCGGCGAGCAGGAACCCTGCTTCCTTGTCGCGGAAATAGATGTCGTTGATTGCGGCTTTGGTGCCGACGGTCTGCCTTACCCACGATTGGCCGCCGTCGTCTGTGCGACTCAGGTAACCATCGTCGCCGCCAACCCAGCCGCGCTTGCTGTCGTGAAAATAGACGGTGTTGAGATCGCCGCCGCCCGTGCTGATTTTGAAAGGCACCCAACCGCCCTGTGCACTCACAGAGCCGATCAGAATCAACGACACAAAGACGGCAGCAGAAAACCGGATCGACTTCAAGGTTCTGGTAATCATAGTGGTTTGTTTTTCCGATTTTGCCACAGATTACACAGATTTGTGCAATCCGTTTAATCCGTGGCCTTACGGAGCGGGCGTATTCACACGGTAAACACGCCCTTCAAAAACCACTACTACCCGCTCGCCTAACGAGAAGAAACTTCCGAGTTTCGTGTGCTGTTTCAGTAGTGCGAAGTATTCATCGCTGCCAAACACGAGCACCGTTTCCGGCAGTTTGGCTTCGGCTTTGAACTCCGAATCAGTCCAGACGCCGTTGAGGTGATAGAAAGTCTTACCGCCAACACGCCGTACATTGTCAGACTTCTTTTCGTCCTTGAAGCTCTCCGCGTCCTGCTGGATGCGCGATTGCTTGCTGCGTTGGACCGCTTCCACGCCCGTTGTTGGACTCATATACAAATCAGGCGATCCAGACGGCGCCGCAGCCGGTGCCGGTGCATTCGCAGTGCCTGGTATGCCGCTGCTGCCTTGTCTTCGCATCAGAGGCTGTCCTCCACCCGGTGCAACAGTCATAAACCGGCTAATCTGTCTCTCATCTTCCAAAGCAAGATACGACGTGTACGGCGTTACGATTCCGTAGCGCGTGCCGAGATCAACAATCTCGTCGCGCAACTCCTTCTGCTCACCATTCAAACGCACCTGTTCCATCAGCCAGCCGACACGACGGGTCGCCCACAAACGCGGCAAGTACTCATTGGTTTCCGCACGCAACGGAAACTTCAGATTCGTGTAGTTGTAACTCCGGCTCACCCCACCTGACAGTCCGGTCAAAACGATCTGCGTCCCACTGAGATCGTTCTCATTGCCGTAACGCCCGATCAGCGTCAACTGCGAGCCGCGAAACAGATCGGGAATCGTTCGCGGATAAACGAGATCTGTTTGCGCGCCGCCCATGTGCAATTGCAAATCCGTGAGCACCGGATAATTCACCTTTGCAAAGAAATTCGAAACCTTTACTTCGAGATCTTCTTTCGGCTCGACGTAGTCGGCAACGCCGCCGTTCTCAGCGGCAAGCTTGTCGAGCAGGAGGGTGTTAACGTCGTAACCAACACCAAACGTAAACAGCCTCACGCCGGGTTTCATCGCCTGGCGAACGTTCTCAACGATCTTCGTGGGATTTCTTTCATCAACCGTCGGCAAACCGTCAGTCATGAACACAAGCATCTTCGGCCGTTCGCGATCGGCGTTACTAAACTGGCGCAGCGAAGCGAGCAGCGACTGGTTGATATTTGTTCCACCGACAGGTTTCAACGCTTTTACAAATGTTTCGCCGCGTGCGCGGCCTTTATCGTCAGCAGCGATTAGTCCGGTTTCCATCAAACGTTCCTCGCCTGCGAACGAGATGATGTTGAAACGATCCTGCGGGCGAAGAATTCTCACGCCGTAGAGCAGTGCAGCGCGGGCTTTCTCCATCTTTCCTTCTTCAGCCATCGAGCCGGAAGTGTCAACCACAAACACGACGTCCTTGGCAGAGTATTCCTGTTCTGACCAGTCTTCTTTGGGCGAGATCATCAGCAGGAAGTAGCCGTGTTTTCCGGGTTCGCGATGAGTGAGCAATGTCAGCCCGAAATCTTCTTTTGAGATGGTGTAGAAGAGCTGAAAGTCCTGTGGCTCCTTGCCGCTTTCATTTTCGAATGACACGAACGAGCGTCGCTCGTTGTCGCGCTTGACGTTGATCGCGTGTGTAGGCGAATAGACGTTTCGCAGCGGCTCCTTGCTTTCGACTTCGACCCTTCCCGCGACTGAATCGATTTGCGTTAACTGCCGGCCGACACCCAACGGATAGCGATAAGAAACGGTCCCGCCTTCAGCACGCACCACCTGGGTGTAAGTTATCTCGAGCTTCTTGTCCGAGTGGGGAAGAATCGGAAAGATGCTCGCCTGAAACAGGTCCTTGCCCGCGTATTCGAGCAGGCCCGGGTCGCGCTGGCGACGCACGATCTCATCGTAAATGCGTCGCGCTTCTTCGCGCGTCCTGACCTCGCCCACGAGCCTACGGTCGCCCTCCCAGATTGCAAACTCGGCTATCGACGCCGACTCGGGAATCGGGAAGAGGTAAGTGCCTTCGAGCGTGAAGTTCGTGTTGTTTCGGAATACCTGCTCGACGTGGGTAGTTGCGACCTGGGAGCTGATCTTCGTGTCGATCTTGATGGATTTAATCGGGAGCGCACGTGGCAGCGGGACGGGTATCGTGCGCGGGATTTCGGGGCAGCGCCGGCACGGACCCGGAACGATGACGCCCTGGGCATTGGCCATCGTGGCCATTCCGCTGCAGAACAAAACGAGGAGGAAAAGTCGCATCAGTGTGGTTCGCAACATAAAAGTCTCCAAAAATCAGGCGTTAACGCTTGCTGGAAGTAAGAACGGCGGCTCCGGGCACTTCTTGCGTCGTTCAGAGTTCAAGCTTTAGCTTGTCTTTTCCGAACCCAACCTAAAGGTTGAACTCTGAACGCGGGGCCTAGTGCAGGGCGCGCAATCGTTTGTTGAAGATCGACACACCCGTCGCGGCGACCGTCACGACCAGGCCTCCAAAAGCCAGCGTGATCTGAGGCCCGAACTCGTTGGATGCAGCGCCGGCCAGAATGTTCCCAATCGGCATCGTCCCCACAAACGAGAGGATAAACATGCTCATCACGCGACCGCGCATCTTGTCGGTGACGAGCTTCTGCAACAGCGTGTTGGTGGTCGCAACCGAAACCACGAGCGCGAAA
>DASUPZ010000300.1:0-3226 GCA_036280855.1 Pyrinomonadaceae bacterium
TTTCTCGTCGTCGGCTCAGCCATCACGCTTCTGCCGCTCGGCTTTCAGATGAGCGCGTTCTACTTCCTGCCGCGCGAGAAAGACCGGCAGGGCCAGATCGTTCTCAACATCCTGCTGTTTCACCTTGTGATGGCGTCGCTCGGCGCTCTCGTCCTGCTTCTGTTTCCACAACTGCTCACGACGATTTTCCACAGCTCAGAACTGGTCGGATACGCACCGCTGATCGCCGCAGCCATCTTCTTCTGGGTCTTTCCGGTCTACCTCGAAGCGGTTTCAGTCGCACACCAGGAAGCACGACTCTCGACGATCTTCATCATCTCGTCGCAGTTGACGAAGACACTTTTTCTGCTGCTCGCAGCAATCGCGTTTGGCTCGATTCGCGCTCTCATTTACGCCGCGATAGCGCAGGGCATTCTGCAAACGATCATCGTCCTGTTCTATCTCCATTCGCGTTTTCCGCGTTTCTGGCGGAGCTTCGACTGGGCCACCATGCGCATGCAGTTGTCGTATGCGTTGCCGTTTGGAGTTGCGGGACTGCTGTTTGCACTGCAAACGGACCTGCCAAACTACTTCGTCTCAAACCAGTTTGACCCGGCCGTGTATGCAATCTACGCGATCGGAGTTTTTAACATTCCACTCGTCGGTATGTTGAGCGAGTCAGTCGGTGCGGTGATGATTCCGCAGGTCAGCGTGTTGCAGAAAGACGGAGACAATCGCGCGATCATTGCGATGGCTGCTCGTGTGGCACGGAAGCTCGCCCTCGTTTACCTGCCGCTTTATGCGTTTCTGATCGTGATGGGACGTGAATTTCTGACGGCACTCTTCACCCCTCAATACGCGGCGAGCTGGCCCATCTTCGCGATCAACCTAACGCTGCTGCCACTCAGCATTTTTGTTTCGGATCCGATCATGCGTGCTTACGCAGAGCACCGCCAGTTTCTGCCGAAGTTGTACCTGGTGCTCGCGATTTTGCTTTTCGGCGCACTGTGGTTAGGCACGGGCAGGTTTGGCCTGATATGGGCCATCTCGACGGTAGTTGTCGTAAGTATTCTTGGCAGGCTCGCGACGTGGATCAAGATCGGAACCATGTTGCACATCCGCTGGCGTGATGCGGTGCTCCTGAAAGACGTGGGCAAGATCGCGATTGCGGCGGCCGTGTCTGGAATCGCGATCGCGTTTGTCCGGCTGGCGTTCAGCGGCTTGCAGCCGTTGAGCATGCTGATTGTTTGCGCCGCAGTGTTTGGAGTGATCTTTCTCGCGGCGATCCTGTTGCTGAATATTCCGACGACCAACGAACGACTATTCGTGAGGAAGCAACTATCACGGTTTTCACGGCCCACACCTGAAACGGTGGGCCACCCGGTAACGAGGAGCTAGGGGTTTGTCAGCAACGGTGACAAAATCACGAGTCTTATCGAAGGCTTTTCAGCGAGATGGCGCACGCGGCGTGCTCAGCGTGCTGCTGCAAAAGTTGCAGAGAACGTGGCGGCGTGGAGAAGTCTGGCAACTCGGAAGATTCGTCGGAATGCCGACCACGATCGTTCGAATCGACGGTTGCAAGTTTACGTTGGACGCGGCCTTGCCCGTTAACGTCGTCCATCTGTTGCTCGAAAACAACTATGAAGCGCCAGAGCGGGAAGCACTGAAAAAGTATCTCGATCCTGAGTTGCCTGTGATCGAGCTCGGCGCATGTCTTGGAATTGTTTCGTGTCTTACCAACCGGAGGTTGCGTCACCCCGAGAAACACATTGTAGTCGAGGCAAACCCGACCCTCGTGCCTCTGCTCGCACAGAACCGGGAGCGAAATGGTTGCAGCTTCAAGATTGTTCATGGGGCGCTCTCCTACGGCGCTGACACGGTCACTTTCAAGGTCAACGACAACATCCTCGCGAGTAGTTTGAATGGTGACGAACAGCGAGCGGTGGTGGTGTCGACAGTGCCTTTGAAGCTGCTGCTTAATGAGACTGGTTTTGAAAACGTCACGCTGATTTGCGACATCGAAGGCGCGGAGTTGCAACTGGTGGAGCATGAGCTCGATGTGATTGGTGAGCGTGTTGCGATGATCATCATGGAGCTTCACGATCGCATGGTTGGTGAAGAACCGACGCAGCGAATGCTGCAGAGGCTCGAGAGTGTGGGTTTTCAGATCGTGAGTAAGGATCGCGACGTGGTTGTGATGAAACGGGATTAGTTTGACAGGATTTACAGGATTAACGGGATTGGCAGGATTGCACGAAGTGTTGTCGAGGCGGGTGCTGTTGCCGGCGGGGCGTCTGCGCCGGATGGTGCATCCTGGGAGACGCGCGGCTGCTGCAGCCTATGCTCGTGGCATGTCGGAGCGAAAGAGTTTGCAACGACTCAGCGAAGACGAGCGGCGGAAGTGGGTGCTCGATCGGTTGCGAGTTGTAGTCAGGTACGCGGCGCAGGAGATTCCGTATTACCAGCGACTATTCGCGAAAATTGGTTTTGATCCGCGGGCGGAGTTTACGTTCGACGATTTTGCACGCCTGCCTCCACTCGAGCGCGAAGACGTGCGCACCGCCGGGAAAGATCTGACTTCGAAGAACGTTCCCGGTTTGATCAAAGATGCGACGGGTGGCTCGACCGGAACGCCCACTGAAGTCTGGCTTGGACCAGAAGAACTCGGCTGGCGTGAGAGTGGTTTGGAGTATTCAATGGAGCGCATCGGAGCTCCGACCGGAGTGAGCACGGGTTTCTTCTGGGGACACAATCTCGATCCTGTGAATCGCGACAGTTTGCGCGACCGGTTCCACGATTTTGAAAACAATCGCCGCTGGTTTGATTGTTTCCGTTTGTCGCCGGAGATGTTTGAGAATTATCACCAGCAGTTCCAGGACTGGAAGCCTGCCTGCATCGTCGCTTACGCGAGCCCTCTCGCCCATTTCGCCGACTACCTGCTCGAACGTGGCTACAAACCCGAATATCCCACGCGTTGTTTTGTCACTGGGGCTGAGAAGCTTTTGCCCGAACACAGGACCGCGATTCGCGAGGCTTTCAACAAGCCGGTGCACGAGCGCTACGGCAGCCGGGATGTCGGGTTGATGGCGTTTCAGTACGATCCCGAACACATGCTCGATTTTGAAGTTGATTGGGTGAACGTCTTTGTTGAACCTGAGGCGACCGAGCCGCTGTCGCCGATCCTGGTGACAAAGCTTCATGCCGACGGCATGCCGATGCTGCGTTATCGCATCGGCGATATCGCGCG
>DASUPZ010000301.1:0-7591 GCA_036280855.1 Pyrinomonadaceae bacterium
GAGAAGATCGGTCGCCGTGTCGATCGAAGGCGCCGGTCCAAAACGTTGGTCCTGAGTGAACGCGAGATCAGGATTGAGTGCCAGCAACGGCCGCGGCATCGCTCCGTAGAGTGCGGCCAAACCGGATCTCGGGAAGAGCAGGAGGTAAGGACTCGCGTTGAGTGCGTCAACGTCGACGAAGTAACGCTTGATCGTGACGTCGACGCATCCGGGACTTCCCGGGAAAAGTTTTTCACACTCCGCCGGATCGATCTTCTCGACGCATTCCAGCCACGTTCGTCCCGCTTTGACCGACAGTTTGAGTTTGTTTGCGATCAGGCGCTCGTATTTTTCCTGCGCGGGATCTGTCGAATAAAACCTTCTGATCTCGCCGATGTAATCACTGGCTTTTTGCGCCGAGTAATCGTCGCCGCGGTGACTGTTGAGCAGCTCTTCGAGGGCTTTCGGTTTCAGTCCAAAGAGTGTCTTGTACTTCACCGAGCGCACTTTGAAGTTGTTGACCTGGCTGCTGTCGACACACTGCGCCCGGGCCGTGCCGTGCCAACACGACGCTGCGAAAAACAGAACGAGGTAGACGGCTACTCGAGGAGCCGCGCGCATTATCTGGTCCATTGTTTTGTACCGCTGATTAAAGCTAGTTACCGTCTGACTCGAGCGCGAAAGTCGCCACGCGGCTGGAACCGGAGACAATTTCCTTCTTCACCGAAGCAAGTTCCTCGGGCGGCAGAGTGCTGGCGTCTTTGAGTTGCAGGACAGCAGGACCAACTTCATTCACGAGAGCGTCTGCCTGCTTGGCGTTGATTCCGTTGGCGGCAGTGGCTTCGATTCCTTTTTGCTCGACGGGTGTTCCACCTTTGAACGAAACGTGAACGAGCTGATCGAAGGCGGTCCCGCCCTGCTGTTTCTTGTAAAGATCGAAAACGATCTTCCAGATGGGGTCAGCGGTAGGCGTGCAGGTCTTCTCGATCAAAACCTCGATCTTGAATCCTGATGCGGGAGCAAAAACCATCACTTCGATGGTGAAGGGCTTGCAGATCTTGGTCGTGGTCGAAGTGATTTTGATGGGTTCGGTATTAACGGGCGTGTTACTGGACATTGTATCTCCTGGTTAACCGGTGAAAATTTCGAACAAAGAATAGAGACGAAATGCAGTGCCGATCTTTAAATACGAGATCGGCAGGGAGCAAGGCTAGTGTAAAATCCCAAATCCTGTCTATCTCACGAGCTCACATTGATTATGTCACGACCACGGCAAAACGTTTTCGTTTCAAATGGAGGTTTTATGAGTACCCCTACGAATGAACCTGAATATGCAAAAGAAGTCCGTCTCGCAATCGTCATGTACGGCGGCGTCTCTCTCGCGATCTATATCAACGGCATCGCGCAGGAACTGCTCCGGCTGGTTCGCTCCACTGCCGGTACACGACCTGTCAATCTCAGTGGCACAGAACGAATCTACCGAAAAGTCAGCTACCTGCTTGACGACGAAAACATGACGATGGATGAGCTCGACAAGGCAAGTGCGGATACGTCGACTGTCCCACCGGCTCGATTCGTAGTGGACATACTCTCGGGAACTTCAGCAGGCGGCATCAACGCCATCTTTCTCGCGAAAGCACTGGCGAACGGCCAGGACATGGAACAACTCAAGGACCTCTGGGTAACGGAAGGCGACATCGAGACTCTCATCAACGATCGGCGATCGATCGAGAAACCTCTCGAACTCCAGAATCCCCCGACCTCGCTGCTGAACAGCGAGCGCATGTATTTCAAACTTCTGCAAGCCTTCGAGGGGATGGACCAGTCTGTTCCGCAACGCAAGGAAACAGACGCATCGCCGTTTGTAAACGAGCTTGACCTGTTTGTGACTTCGACGGATTTGCAGGGCGTTGTCCTGCCCATAAGGCTATCAGACGACCTCGTCTACGAACGCCGCCATCGCAATGTGATGCGCTTTATTTACTCGGAACGGAGTGTGAGCGGAGAAGAGACGCGCAACGACTTTCTTGCGAAATACAATCCGTTTCTTGCGTTTGCTGCACGTTGCACGTCGTCGTTTCCGTTTGCGTTTGAGCCGATGTGCCTCACCGATACTGAGGCGATCCTTAAAAAACTGAAGGCCAACGGCGAGTGTAGTGCGGCAAGCCCGTTGTGGCAGCGTTTTTATCGCGACTACCTCGATCCGCGAGGAGTTTCGAGTGTTCCTTTTCACCGGAGAGCTTTTGGTGACGGCGGTTATCTCGACAACAAGCCGTTCTCGTATGCCACCGAAGCCCTGATGAATCGAAACGCCGACGTTCCGGTGGATCGGAAACTGATCTACATCGAACCCTCGCCCGAGCATCCCGAAGACGACGTCGAACAAGACCGGAAACCCGACGCCGTTGAAAACGTGATGTCAGCACTGCTGACGCTCCCGCGCTACGAGACGATTCGCGAAGATCTCGAACGGGTCCAGGATCGCAATCGTTTGATCGACCGGATCAATTCGATAACGTCCGGCGTGGATCGCGATGCAGACATAGTGCAGCTCCAGGCGGATCAATTACCCGGTAATGAGTACGAAATGTGGAAAGAGCTTGGTGCTATGGCCCCATTACCTGCGGATTGTAAATGGGCAAAGGAGTTTGGTTCCGACGAAGACGTCGCCGGCCTTGATCTCGCAGACATGATCAAGCGCAAAGGTCGTGCTTACGCGGCGTATCACCGGCTGAGGATCTCGGCTGTAACCGATCAGCTCGCGAAACTGGTCACTCGCGTTGCCGGTTTCGATGAAGAGTCAGACTACTTCATCATCATTCGCAGCATGGTCAGAGCGTGGCGTGTGAAAACCTACGTCGAGCATCGCAAGGGTCCTGAAGACGAAGCGAAGCATACCGCGAATCGTTTCCTGTATGAATTCGATCTCTCCTACCCGATCAGGCGGGTCAATTATCTAAGAAACAAAGCAGACGCGCTCCACCGGCAGGAGCGAAACGCCAAGACTGTAATCAACATCGAGGCGCGCGCTTTTCAAATGGATCCCGAGAAGGAGCCGTTCACAGAGGCGCAGGAGGAAGCCTTCCAGGACGAGCTCCTGAGGTTCAAGAAAACGCTGAATGAGCTCTTCGTTGAGTTGAGGCATGCAGGGCGTTCGCTTCGCTCGCGCCATGCTTCAAAAGAGCCGGACAAAACTCCACAAGACACAACTTCATCAGAAGGCGTGGCGAAGGTTAGTCCAGTCAAAGATGAAGTGAAGGTACTGATGGACCAGATCAGGGATACCGTGCGGAAGGTGGCGCCGGATCCTGATTCGCCTTCGTTGATTCTCGACTACTTCCTCGGCAAACGCGAAGACACTACCGCATTAGGATCCAACCAGTCTTACCGCAAAGGATCGCCTGAGGAAGAGTGTGTTGTTCGCGCGCAACTTTTTCTGGAGCAACATCCCGAGTTGCTCAAGCAGTTTGCCAGTACGGCAAATGCGCTCAAAGCACACATTCTTAAAGTAAAGGAAGACGTCGAAAAACAGAGTATCGCGTTGTTCTCGTTCGCATCGACCGGCGACGGGACGCCCGATCCCGAAAATATCGACAGTGTCATCGCGATCGCCCGGAACGCGATGAGGCGTTACTACAACAACTACGAAGACTACGATCTGCTTACGTATCCCATCCTTTACGACAGCGGTGTGGGCGAGGCTGACACGATCGACATAATTCGTATCAGTCCTGAAGACGCAAAGCAGCTCATCGACGAGCGTAAAACCGGCTGTCACAAACTTGCGGGATCTGCCCTGGGCCACTTCGGTGCGTTTCTCGCGAGGCAATGGCGCCAGAACGATATTCTGTGGGGCCGGCTTGATGGCGCCGAACGGCTTATCAGCGCTCTGCTTCCGGATCACCCGCTGCGAACACAACTCATCGGCGAAGCCCAGGCGCAGATCGTTTGTGAAACCATCGGGCCGATGGGTGAAGAAGAGCGTCACGCGTTGCTGGCCGAAGCGCTCATGCGGACCAAAACGCGAAAATCTGAAGCAAACCAGCTCGACGATTACATTGGACGGCTGACAACAAACTGCGCCACGGATCCGAAACTCCAGAATCGTGTGAAGGAGTTGATCAATCCGAACGAGCTGCGGCAGTTTTACGAAGACAACTTCCGTTTGCGGAGCAAGCTCGAGCCGGAAAGCACTTTGCGATCGGCAGCGCGCGCGACAACAGTCATCGGCAAAATTCTTGAATCGATGTCGACGAAGCGCGGCGCCAGTAGTAAATACTCGATGTGGATCGTTCGCTTAGGCAGGATCTTCTGGGCGCTCGTGGAAGTTGCAGTCCCGCGCAGTTTTCCTGACTTGCTTTTCCGCCACTGGCTGAAACTGATTTACTTCCTGGAGGTGTTGCTGATCGCCGGCAGCACGCTGTTACTCGCCAAGGAAGCACAACAGTTCGCCATTACAGCTTTCGCGATCACGGCGGCGATACATCTCGCAGTGACCATTCTCCGCGATGTGCTTCAAAGCGAAAATCGCTGGCTCAAGATTGGCAGAGCGATCCTGATCTTTCTTTTCGTCGTGGTGATCGTGAGCGGCGGACTTGCCATGGCAGCCGTTTTCGGCTGGGAGTTCGCGTGGAACATAATCTGGTCGGTAAGACACTTCGTTCTCACGGACCATGATCTTGGCTTTAACTTAAAGACCCTAACAAAGGTACTATTGATCCTGGTACCGCTTACAGTTTTCCTTTGGACGATTCGTAAGGATATTTTCAGAAAGACTTAGCATGCCAGAATATCGTTTTCTTCAACTCGACGTTTTCACTGACCGCGCGTTTTGCGGTAATCCCCTGGCCGTTTTTCCGGAAGCAGAAGGCATCAGCGACGCGCTGATGGGACGGATTGCTCGCGAGATGAATCTCTCCGAGACGGTCTTCGTGCTCAAACCTGGTTCCGATGAAGTGCTGCGTCGCCTGCGCATCTTCACACCCGCTCGCGAAATTCCCTTCGCGGGTCATCCCATCGTCGGCACGTGGGCCGCACTAGCCGGCGAAGGCGTCGTTCCGCTTCCTGAAAATGGTGATGGATGGCAACGCATTTTTCACGAAGTCGGGATCGGTGTGCTGCCGGTTGATATCGAGTACAAAGATGGACACGCGGTCCAGGTGGTGATGACGCAAGGCAAATTCGAGATCATCAACGAGATTGACGACGCACACGAACAAGAGGAGCTCGCGCGCGCACTCGGACTCGCGCGTGAAGCTCTCGACGAGACGCTTCCGATCCAGGTGATCACCACGGGTTTGTCGTGTCTTGCAGTTCCGGTTCGTTCGCTTGCCGATTTGCGTGATTGCCGCATCAACTCTGAGCGGCTCACCGACATTTACCAGCGCTACGGCGGCACCGGATGCCACGCGTTCACGCGCGAGACGATTGAGATCGGAGCCGCGCGCGCGCATGCACGTTTCTTCGCGCCTGCCGACAACATTCCCGAAGATCCTGCGACGGGCAGCGCGTGCGGAGCACTCGGCGCATACCTTATTCATCACGGTGCGATAAGTTTGGAACCGGAAGACGGCAGGTATAAATTTATTATCGAGCAGGGCGATTTCATCAACCGCCCCAGCCGGATTAATCTCGACGTGCGAGGCGAGGCCGGACGTGTTGAAGAGGTGAAAGTTGGCGGCTCGGCAGTGCTCGTCGCTCGCGGAGAGGTTATTTTGGAATAGGCCTTATAGGACCTATACGACCAATTCCTCCTATGTTTGATCTGATCATCATCGGCGCCGGTCCCGCCGGACTTTCCGCTGCTGAGGCGGCGGCGCGCGAAGGCCTCGATTATCTCGTCATCGAAAAAGGCACAATCGCGAACACGATCCGCCAGTATCCGGTCGGCCGCACGATGTTCTCGACGCCGAACGAAGTCGAGATGCACCCGGGCGCGTTGAAGCCCGTGCGGGAAAAACCAACGCGCGAGGAAGCACTGTCACACTACATCCGCTTCGTGCTCGAACGCGATCTGCGAATCAACACTGACGAAAAAGTTGTCGACGTAAACGGGAATACGACGGAAGGTTTCGCTGTCAACACGGATCGAGCTGAATACATGTGTCGACGTGTGTTGTTTGCAATCGGCGCGATGGAATTTCCGAAACGATTGAATGTGCCGGGCGAGGAGTTGCCGAAGGTGCATCATCTCTTTGTCGAGCCGTATGCGTACGTTCGCAAAGAGGCGCTTGTGGTTGGCGGCGGCAACAGTGCTGCCGAAGCTGCCCTCTTTCTCTCCGAAGAAGGCGCCCGCACGACGTTGGCGATCTGGCGTGAAGACTGGGACAACCGCGATCCGAAAGCAGGTGCCATGAAGCATTGGGTCCGCGAACCGCTCGAAGCAGAGATCGAAGCGGGCCGGCTCAAGGTAGTGCTTTATAAACACGTGGACGAGATCACGGAAAAAGAAGTGAGGCTGACCACTGAGGACGGAAAGTCTCTGACAATCGCAAACGACGTCGTCTTCGTTCTCATCGGCAGCGACGCAGATCTTACGTTGCTTAAAAAACTAGGCGTTACCACCGAACCCGGAAAACTCACCGAAGTCCCGGTCTACAATCCCAAAACCTTCGAAACGAACATCCGCGGAATCTACGTCGCCGGCCACTTCACACACGCACGCCACATTAAAGCCGCCATCGACGTCCCACGCCAGATCATTCCCCTCATCGCCAAAGACCTAAATCCGCGTTTTTAATCCGCGTCATCCGCGTTACGGCTCGATCCGCCGCCGCGCGACACCACTCGCATGCGCTGCCGCCTCGACTTCAAGCGCCACCGCCTCCGCAACTCGCTTATCAAACACCGACGGAACGATATACTCCGGGTGCAACTCAGCATCCGTGATAATCCCCGCGATCGCGTTCGCCGCTGCAAGCTTCATCTGCTCGTTGATCCGCGACGCACGACACGCCAGTGCCCCGCGAAAGATCCCCGGAAAACAAAGCACGTTATTGATCTGGTTCGGATAATCAGATCTGCCTGTCGCCATCACCGCCACGTAAGGCGCTGCAGCTTCCGGCATGATCTCCGGCGTCGGGTTTGCCATCGCAAACACGATCGGCTTCTCAGCCATCCGCTGCACGTCTTCCACATCAATCACACCAGGCACTGACAAACCCAGGAACACGTCCGCGCCTTTGATCACCTCGTGAACTGTTCCCTTCTCCTCGTTCGGATTCGTATTCTGCGCGTACCAGTCTTTCACCCAGTTCATATTTTCCTGGCGCCCGCGGTAGATCGCACCGCTTTGATCGCAACCGACGATGTTTTTCACGCCCGCAGCCATGATGATCTTCGAGCATGCAACCCCGGCGGCCCCAACGCCGTTGACCACCACTTTGATCTCGGTCATCTGCTTTCCAACCAACTTCAGTGCGTTGATCAACGCCGCGAGCACGACGACCGCCGTGCCGTGCTGATCGTCGTGAAAGACTGGTATGTCGAGTTCTTCCTTGAGCCGGTCTTCGATCTGAAAACAACGCGGCGCGGAAATGTCTTCGAGGTTGATACCGCCAAACGCCGTCGAGATCATCTTCACAGTGCGAACGATCTCGTCCGGATCTTTCGT
>DASUPZ010000302.1:0-13400 GCA_036280855.1 Pyrinomonadaceae bacterium
TCTCTCGAGCTTCAGCCAGTTCGCTTCGCAGTTGCCGATCGCGGATCTGCTCGCGTCGCCGTTCGCGTCCCTGCTCGATCTGCGTCCTCAACTTCCACAGCAGGCGGGAGTTTTCCCAGGGCTTTTGCACAAAGTCGCGCACGCCGAGCCGCATCGATTCGACTGCAACGTCGACGGTGGCCCAGGCAGTCATCACTATGATTGGCAGATCGTGATCGACGTCCTGGATCTGCGAGATGAGATCAAGACCTTCTTTCCCGGACGTCGTGTCGCGCGCGTAATTCAGATCCATCAGCACTACATCAAACTTCTGGTGCTTGATGGCGTCGAGGACGGCAGCCGGAGAATCGGCTGCTTCGGTTTGATAACCCGCGCCTTTGAGGAGTAGTCGCAGCGCCGCCCGCACATCGGGCTGATCGTCCGCGATGAGAGTGCGTGGGGCCTGGGCTACTGCGGTATTCATATTTTCCTGCTCCGGGCACACTGGTGACGTCAACGTTGATCGACTACACGATCGACGTTCGTCAATCTCTCGAGCAACTACAGGATTATTTTTTAGAACCGGGTACTCTGCTTTACTCAGCAACAGGCCGGGAGGGCAGTCAGTAGCTTGCGACTGTCTTCTGCTCCTGCGGCTGATTAACTATCCAGCCATCTTCAAGCTGAATGATACGATTGCCGTAGGCGGCGTTGACCTCCGAGTGGGTCACCTGGACAATCGTCGTACCTTCATCGTTCAAACGCTTGAACATGTCCATGATCTCTTTGCCCTGCGCCGAATGAAGATTTCCAGTCGGCTCGTCGGCAAGAATGATTCGCGGATTCGCAACAACCGCCCGCGCGATGCCGACGAGTTGTTGCTGTCCACCTGAAAGCTGAGTCGGGAACAGATCTTTTTTGCCTACCATCTGAAACCGGTCGAGCGTGTCGCAAACGATCGATTGGCGATCTTTTTTACTGACGTCGCGATACGAAAGCGGCAGCTCGAGATTTTCAAAGACTGTCTGATCGTCGAGGAGGTGATAGCTCTGAAAAACAAACCCGATGTTCCGGTTGCGCAATGCGGCGCGCTTCTTGGCGTCGAGCGTGTGGACTGGTACTTCGTCGAACCAATACTCACCAGTCCACGACTGATCGTGCATGCCGAGGATGTGCAAGAGCGTCGACTTGCCCGCGCCCGATGGACCCATGATCGACACAAACTCACCAGCTTTGATGTCGAGATCGATCCGCCGGAGCACGTAAGTCTTCGTCGGCCCGTGGGGGAAAGCCTTTTCTACGCCCCGCAACGTGATCATGAAATTGCTCCGAAACCGCTCTCTGCCAGCTCGCGCCTGGCGTCCTGAATTTCGCGCCTGTCGGCTCCCGCTTCTTCTTCGACGATAAGCCCGTCAAACAAGTGCACGATACGATCGGCGTGCTGCGCGTAACGCGGATCGTGCGTCACCATGCAGATGGTTGCGCCGGCGCGATGCAATTCGCGCATCAGCTCCATCACCGCTTCACCGTTGGTTGAGTCGAGGTTACCCGTCGGCTCGTCTGCGAGCAGGATGCTCGGCTCACCGGCAACTGCACGCGCGACAGCGACACGCTGTTGCTGACCGCCGGACAACTGGCTCGGCAAGTGTTTCGCACGATGGGCCATGCCTACGCGTTCGAGCGCGTCAGTGGTGCGCTTCTTACGTTCGGCGGAGCTCATCCCGCGATAGGTCAACGGCAGCTCAACGTTCTCGTAGACCGTCAAATCGCCGATCAGGTTGAAGCTCTGGAAAATGAACCCGACTTCGCGGTTTCTGATCCTCGCTCGCTCCGAAAGGGAGAGATTTTCAACCGGATGGTTATTGAGGACGTACTTGCCGTCCGTCGGCGTATCGAGCAGGCCGAGGATCGACAGGAGAGTCGATTTGCCGCAACCCGAAGGGCCGGCGATGGAAACGTATTCACCTTGTTTGATATCGAGATGAATACCGGAAAGTGCGTGTGTTTCGACTTCGTCAGTGTAAAACACCTTCTTGACGTCAGATAGGTGAATCAGGGGCTCGGAAGAACTCATCATTGGCTCCTTCGCAATTTTGTGTAGAGAATCCTTTTATTGAACACCGCAAAGCCAGGTTCTATGGCACTGCACATCGTGCGGCCGATCAACGAATCAGAATGCGGTTGTAACTATCCTGTGCCGACGTGTCTGAAATGATAACCTGGTCGCCTTCCTTCAGACCTTCGAGTATCTCGATGGTGCTGACGGAGTTGCGTCCGAGTTTCACTGTCGTACGCACCGCCTCGCTTCCATCGGGAGTCAGCACAAACATGCCGATCGTCTGGAATGCCTGCCCAAACGCCGGGCGGCCGACTTTCAACACGTCTTTGAGCCGTTCAAGCTCGATCGTTCCGTCCACGCTCAAATCGGGACGCGCACTCGGCGGCAGCGGTCCGATGAGCGATGCGTCGATCTCAAACGTACCTTCACGAGCAGCCGGATCGATGCGGGAAACCGTTCCCTGGATCAAACCGTTGCGAGTGTCGACGACGACCGGCTGTCCGATCCGCACGTCTTTAATCTGTGTTTCACCAACCCTGAGCACCGCTTTCAGCGAGGTTGGATCGGCTACGCGAGCAATGTTGAATCCCGGTTCGACCTGCTGACCGACCTGTACGGAAACCTGTTGCAGGACACCCGCCGTGCCGGCGCGTACCTGTAATCCGTCAACTTCCTGGCGCCTCAAGGCCGCGAGGGCGCGCAGCTGGTCCAAACGGGACCTTGCGGCGTTCAATTGTGCCCTTGTTGACTTTGCATTGACTGCCAGTCGTTCCTGCTCGACTTTGAGCCGGTTCGCAAGGTCCTGAACGGCAACGCGAGAGATCTTCAACTGGAGCGGGGCGATGTATCCATCTTTCCCGAGAACTTCATCGGCATCGAGCTGTAACTTCGCCTGGCTGTACTGGGAATTTATCGTCGCGATAGCAGCCTTTTGCGTCATCGTTTCGCTTTCGAGGCGGACTTTGAGGTTCTCTGCGTCCGCCTCGGCGGCTTTGACCTGAAACTCAGCGTCGGTCGCCTGCTGTTCCAGTTGGGGATTATGAAGCTCAACGATGACTGTCGACGGATCAACTTCGACACCCGCCTGAAGAAGAATCTTCTCAACGCGCCCCTGGGCAGGAGCCGGCACCCAGCGAGTGATCTCGGGGACGAGGGTTCCATTGCCGCGCACGTCGCGGATCATCTCACCGCGTTTGACGGTTTCGATCACGATCGTGTTGCGGTCAACGGCCGGGGCCGCGGGCTTGAGTTTTGTCAGACCGTAGGTGATGCCGCCGATTGCGGCTAACCCGACAACGATCATGACGACGTTGCGAATGTTCTTCTTGATCTTCGATTTAGGGGGTCGCTTTATATCCATGGCTGCTTACTTCGAAAAAATTTTTTGGAGAACGTGTACTAGCCTTGTTGAGAGAGCGGCGATGCGCGCGCGAAGCATAAATCGATCGAGCTGGTTTACTTCACACGCAACTATACAGTTCTCCGCGTTGGCTCTATTTCAAAGCCCGTGCCAAGTCAGCACGAACGAATCATTAACATTGAAATCCCGCGTAATCCGTGGATTTTCCGCGTTAATTCGCGGCTTCTTGGCCGGAAAACCGGATTTAACGTGCGGAAAATCGCAAGAATCGTTTCGCAACCGGGACTCCCCCGTCCCACTTTCGAAATCACGAATCAGCTTGTCGGGGTCCGCTGGCTCACAGGCGTGTGGAGGCTCAGGCGTGTGCGCATGCGCTGCTGCCACTCACTCCGCTCTTTGTCGCCCTCTTCAATCTGGGTCAGCACCGCACTCAGTGGCTCCCCGCCGAGCTGCCGCATCTTCAGGTATAACAACGCCGGCACGATTGAAATCAGCGGCATCACGAGGATGTTTATCTGGCTAAGCACGTACTGAGAAATCCGGCTGAATGTTGACGCTGCCTCGAGATCGACACCAACCCGAACTTTCCCGACGAAAAAGCCCACCATCATCGGAATTAAAAACTGGATTATCGAAACGATGATGATGGTCCGCCATGAACGCGACGCCAGTTCACGGGAACGCTTCATCGCGGCTTTCTTTTCCAGCCCTTCGATGAGCACCACCGGAGCATACAGCGAATAGCGGATGATCATGATGAGTCCGGGAATGAACAGGAGGATCAAACCCAGAAAGATGCGCCAGGTAACCATGATCATCGTCTTGAGAAATGGACGCCAGCGACGGCGCATCACCTCAAACGCTTCGCGCAATTCCACCGGCTTCAACGGCGCGGCAGTGAGTTGTGTGATGATCACTGCTGTCACGCCTGAGATAACGGCGCCCGCCGCCATTGAAGCCACAACCTGCAACAAACTAAGGATCGCGACCGCGCAACCGATGAAGATCTTCCATGCTATTCCACCTT
The DNA here is from genome assembly GCA_036280855.1 of Pyrinomonadaceae bacterium. Classification (GTDB taxonomy): domain Bacteria; phylum Acidobacteriota; class Blastocatellia; order Pyrinomonadales; family Pyrinomonadaceae; genus PSRF01. The sequence continues at coordinate 4,426 of DASUPZ010000302.1, forward strand.
TGGGCGGGAATGGCACCGACGCCAGGAGAATCAGCAGCAAACCACCTGTGACAATCGTCGGCAAGTGCGCGAAAAAACTAAGCTTAACGAATTTCGGGAAGTACTCGCTGTAAAGTGAGAACGCGCGCCGGTACAAAGCACCGATACCTTCACTCTGCGCGCGCAAGGCACTGGCAAACGCAAAAGCAGTTGGCGGGCGCTCATCCGGGTTCTTCGAAAGCGCCGACATCACAACCGCAGCAACACGTTTCGGAATTTTTTTATCGCGTTTGTGCAGATCGGGCGGCGACTGCTCTCGATGCGCCCGCATGACAGTCGACGTGTTGCCTTCAAACGGCGGCTCGCCCGCGAGCATCTGGTATGCGATAACGCCCAGGCTGTAAATGTCGGAGCGCGTATTCACTTTGCCGCCGCCACATTGCTCGGGCGACATATACAAAGGCGTTCCCATGATCGCGCCCACGCGCGTTAACGCCGATCCCTGTGCTGAAGTGTCGGCATGAACCGTATGACGTCCGGCGTGGTGCGTTCCCTGCTCAAACAGGAGAGTGCCGTCTTCTTCGTCCAGATGTTCAATAAACGGATCGGTATGCGGGTTCTGCAGCAGCGTGCCCACACCGTCGCCGTCAGATCTTGCTTTGAAGCCGAGCGTGAGTGGCTCGTCGCCGCCTGCTTTTAACAGCGTGTCGCTTTCGAGATGCGCATTCGTTCCCGACACCGGCGGATCGTCGATGATCGTTGCTGCCGGATCGTCTTCAGGTAAGGGTGCTGTGGCTTCACCGACTTTAGCGATACCGAAGTCGAGTACTTTCACTCGATAGCCGCCGAGGCGATTCGGTTCGAGCCAGATGTTGTCGGGCTTCAGGTCGCGATGAATGATTCCGAGTTGGTGCGCTTCATGAACCGCTGAGCAAACCTGATCGAGAATGTCGGCGACCCACTCGAGTGGCAGGCGTTTCTCCTCGGATAGGACGTCGCCGAGTGTGCAGCCGTCGAGGTACTCCATGACGAGGTAGGCGACCTTGCCGGCCTTCACAGTTGCGAAGCCAAAGTCGGTCACGTCAACAACATTGGGGTGGCGCAAACGGCCTGCCGCACGCGCTTCACGTTTGAAACGTTCGACAAACTCGTTGTTGCGCATAAACTGCGGCGAGATGAGCTTTAGGGCGACGTAACGTTCGGTGCCGAGGTGAGTGGCAAGAAAGACGGCGCCCATTCCGCCCTGTCCGAGCAGATGTTCGAGGCGGTATTTCTCGTCCAAAACCTCGCCGACGTATTGTTCGAGTCCCGGCATGAGCCACTAATTTACTCTACTTATAAGCCACAGATAAACGCGAATAACGCAGATCTGAATTCTGATCTGTGATCATCTGTGTATATCTGTGGCTGCATTCCAATTGGCTGGCCGTCGGGTGGGGCCTGGGGCGGCGTCAGGTTCATCTTCTTTGGATCGTCCTGAAAACGTTTGATCTGGTCGAGTGAATAGAACAAAAACGCGCGCTGGTTTTCATCGACGGCGAGGCGAGTTTGCGTGGTCATCCACTTTTTCAGCTGGTCCAATTTCCACGACGCAACCGCACGCACCTGGTTCAATGCACGTTCGTTAGCGGCCAATGACATCAGGTCCGCGAGGACGATCGTGTTCACCGTATGTTGTATCTCGCCCGCGTAACCTTTCCCCACCGGGGCTTTCCACGTGGCTGCGAGTATTTTGTCAATCACTTCCGCGAGACCCGGATTCCGCGGATCGCGAGCATGGAATTGGACCAGACGCGCCGCGCGTTCCTGGTTCAGGAGAAATCCGCTCACGTGATCAGCCGCTGCTTCCGCGGGCGCGAGCGCGTCGAAAACCGGTTGGGTGCGAATGCGAAAGTCTTCGCGCGTGCGCGGATAACCCGCCGGGCGCGGTGGGATCAAGCGCAGCAACGACTCAGGAACTGCGAGTGCTTCGGGCGTGATCGTATCCAGTACCGCGGCGAGTGCGCGACGCTGCTCGTCAGCCGAAACGATCTGCGGATTACGGTCGCCTTTTCCTTTCAGGCTAAACGTATAGTCCTGCCCGCCGATCACCTTCGCAGCAGCTTCGACCTGGTAACGGTGATACATGTAGATCGGCACCAGCACTTCTTCGATCGTCGCGAGTGGTGCACCTTCGCGAATGTTGTTTTCACCAAAACGCTTCAACGCTGCGGCACGGACTTTCATCACGTTTCCCAGCTCGTCGATCGCATTCGCACCGTTGTCCCAGAGATGCGCCACCGCGCTTGCGCTCCCCGGCGCACGCGCGTCCTGATCGGTGAGGTACATCAGGCCCCGCGCAAACGCATCGCGAAGCGTCTTGTCGAGTGCCTGCGATTCATTTGTGCCGGGAACAAAATCCTGGTAGCCGTAAGCGATGGCCACTTTGTCCCATTCGCCGATGTCTTTCGCGTAAGCGTCCGAGAGATCGGGAACTCCGTCCGCGCCGAGTTTCGCGCGCGGCGCGGGATAGTCCATCACCGACGCACGGCTCACAGGACTCGCGGCGTAGTTGTGTTGCAGTCCAAGCGTGTGGCCCACCTCGTGCGCTGAGAGTTGACGCAGGCGCGCGAGCACCATCTCCATAAGTTTCGGCGAGGCAGTGTTGGTTTTGTCATAAGGCGCCAGCAAACCTTCGGCGATCAGGAAGTCCTGCCGATCTCGAAGTGAGCCGAGCGAAACGCGACCTTGAATGATCTCACCCGTGCGCGGATCGAGAAGCGAGTTGCCGTAAGACCAGCCGCGCGTCGATCGATGTACCCACTGGATCACGTTGTAACGCACGTCCATCGGATCGACATCCGCCGGCATGATCTCCACGCGCAGCGCGTCCTTGTAGCCGATTGCTTCGAACGCCTGGTTCCACCAGCGCGCGCCTTCGAGCAACGCCGAACGCACCGGTTCCGGCGCGCCGCGATCGACGTAGTAAACGATCGGCTCCACTGCTTCACTCACCGCCGCGCTCGGATCTTTCTTCTGCAAACGATGACGCGCGATGAAGCGTTTCGTGATCGGTTCTTCGATCGGCGTGGCGAAGTCCATGTAGTCGATGCCGAAATAACCTGCGCGTGGATCGAAGACACGTGGCTTGAAGCCGGCGGGTGGCAGTTGCACGAACGAGTGACGTTCACGCACGGTGATCGCTTCGGGCTCGGGCACAACCTGCCTGACGAACTGTCCGGCTGGCTCGCCGGTGAACGTTAGGGTGACTTCGACTTCCGTGTTTTGCGGAAAGTTTTTTGTGTTTGGAAGATAGAACGTGCTGCGAGTTTCATCGAGTCGATATGTGCCCTGCTGTCCCCTTTGCAACGTATTGGTGACCTGGTGAACGTCGCGCAGGAAGAATGTTGTGGCGTCAACGAGGACACGATTACCTTCTTCGGCGGCGACTTCGAAGCCCCAGAGAGTAGATTCCGCAAATGCATCACGCACTGCGAGACGTTCGTCCGCGTTGTTGCTCGTCGCGCGAAAGTTGTAGTTCGGCGCAACGAGCAACACTCGCGGTCCACTGCGATCGAAACGCACGATCGCGCTGTTGCCGAGCTGGCCGCGATCGAGTCCGATGTCGTTTGATCCGATACCGGCAGGCAGTGATTCGACGTAGAGAAACTCGGTGTTCCACTTGTCGATCTCGAGCCAGACCTTTCCCGCTTTTGCGTCCCAGTAGAAGGTGAAGAAACCGGGAAACTTCTCCATTCCCGCAACCTTCTCCGTGAGCGTTTGCGGCTTCTGGGCCTGGATCGGCGCAAAGCAGAATAGCAGCAACCAAAGAATGCAGAGACGTCCCATTCCAATCTCCTTTTTAGCCGCGGATTGACGCGGATGAACGCAAATCAGATTAGATCAGTTTCAGTTTCAGATCTGTGTTTATCCGCGTGTATCCGCGGCTAAGCTTATTATTGATTACGCCACTCGGGAATTCTTCCCGGCGTCCATGGAGCGCCCGCGGCTTCCAACTGTTTCTCCAGTCGCGCCAGATCGACTTCGATCAGTTGACGCAGCTGCCCGAGGACGGTTTCGAAATCCTGCGCGGCCGCGGCGTACTGGTTCTGCTGCGTTTGCGTGGGACGTGCAGTCGACATGCGTTGCGCGTTGACGACGTAACCGACACGATCATTGATCGACGGCGGCGTGTTCATGTTCCGCTGGCGAGCTGCCGAGTCACCACTCAACGCGCGCTGAAGCTCATTAACTCTTCGATCCAACGCCGTCACTTCGTCCTGAAGACGCGCCGGCAATGACGGCGTCTCATTGATCGCTCGTTTGATCGCGGCGAGCCGTGGCTTGAGTGCGTTAGTCGCCTGCGTGGCGCCACTCACTGCTCGCTGTAGTCGCACAGCTTTCTGCTGAAACTCAACGAGCGCGGTGCGATCGGCAGTGGACATATTTTCCTGCCCTTCGACCGTGACCTGAAACTGCTGCGGTGATCCAAGTGGTGTAACTACTCCGTCAACTCGCTTCGCGAGCTGGACTTTGTACGTGCCCGGCATCACGAGCGGACCAGACGGTGGTTCGAAGTCGAAATCAGCATCGGGTGGCTGCGGCGCCGGAAGATTTGCCGCGGGATAACGAAGATCCCACGTCAATCGCTGCATACCTCCGCCCACCGGACCAGTCAGGCGCCGCACGACATTGTCCGAGGCGTCCGTAACCGTGACGATGATCGCCGGCGGCTCTTCTTCCTCTTCGGCGCGCAGCTCGGCACGCGTGGGCCAACCGACCGGCGCTCCTCTCCTCGCGGCGTCACGTTCAGCTTCCTGCCGCTTCTCTTTCTTCGTCTTGATCGCGTCTTTCAGGTACCACGTGACAGTTGCGCCAAACGGTGGATTGTCGGCCGTGTAGTAACGTTCACCCTGAAAACTCTTGCCACGCCCGCCGAGCGGCTGCGACTGGATGTACATCAACGCGTCCTTGACGGGAAACACAGCCGCTTCCTGTCGAAACATTTCCGGTTTGACCAGGCGCAACGGCGTGTAGTTATCGAGAATGTAGATGCCGCGGCCAAACGTTCCGACGATCAGATCGTTTTCACGTTTTTGAATGTTGAGATCGGCCACTGCAATCGTCGGCATACCACCTTTCAGTTGGATCCACTTCTGACCGCCGTCGATAGAGAACCAGAGACCAAACTCAGTGCCCGTAAAGAGCAGACTCGGATTGACGTGATCTTCGGCGATTGCCAGCACTGGACCATTCTTCGGCAGGTTGGAACTGATCGACGTCCACGTCCGTCCGGCGTCCGTTGTCTTCAGAAGATAGGGTTTGAAGTCGTTGCTCTGGTGATTATCGAAACTCACGTAAGCAGTGTTTGCATCATGATTGGAAGCGATGATCCGAGTGACATAAGACATGTCAGGAACACTTGGAAACTTCTCGATCTTGCGCCAGTTTTTGCCGCCGTCTTCGGTTACCTGCACGAGCCCGTCATCCGTGCCGACATAAATCAGGCCTTCTTTCTTCGGCGATTCGGCGAGCGCGGACGCATTGCCGAAATGTGCGGTGGACGCATTCTTCGCGACCGCATCGATGCTCCAGATTCTTCCCATCACGGGGAGCTTGTCGCGATCGAGATCGCGAGAGAGCTGGCCGCTGACGAGTTGCCACGTGTCGCCGCGATCGTCGCTGCGGAAGAGTTTGTCGGCAGCGAAGTAGAGCCGCGTGCGCAGGTGCGGGCTGATGATGAAAGGTGAATCCCAGTTCCAGCGATAAGGATCTTCGCCGCGGCCCGGTTGCGGTTGAATGCCGATGCGTTCTCCGGTGCGCTTGTCGAAACGCACGAGCCCGCCGTTTTGCAGTTCGGCGTAGATGGTGTTCGGATCTTCGGGATCTACTTGTGATCTGAATCCGTCACCGCCGTTAGTGACGAACCAGTCGGCGTTTGTGATTCCGGAGGCGCTGCGAGTGCGTGATGGACCACCAAAACTGAAGTTGTCCTGTGTGCCGCCGTAAATGTTGTAGAACGGTTTCGCGTTGTCAGTCGTGATGTCGTAGAACTGCGTGACGGGAAGGTTTTGTTTGAAGTCCCACGTCGCGCCGCGATCGAAACTCTCGTAGATGCCGCCGTCGGAACCAATCAGGTAATGATCGGTGTTTTGAGGATTGATCCAGATATCGTGATTGTCGACGTGCTTGTTGCGCTCGCCGAGACGACGCAGCGTGCGGCCGCCGTCGTCAGACACCATCGCGAACACGTTCATGACGTAGATGCGATCAACGTCTTTCGGATCCGCGACGATGCGCGAGTAATACATCGCGGTCGAGTCAAACTCGTTGCGCCGTTCCCAGCTGCCGCCACGATCTCCTGAACGAAAGATTCCACCTCTGCGGTCGGCCGCTTCGACAGTCGCATAGATCACGTTTGAATCAACGGGCGAGATCGCGAGTCCCACTCGTCCTAACTCAACAGTGGGTAAACCTGCTCGTAACCTGTTCCACGTGGCGCCTGCGTCCGTCGACTTATAGATCGCACTTTCCGGACCGCCGTTGATCAGCGTCCACCGATGGCGACGGCGTTGATACGAAGCGCAGTAGAGCGTGTTTGGATCGTTATGGTCGATGACGACGTCGGTAACGCCGGTGTTCTCGCTGATGCTGAGGATGCTCTTCCAGGTCTTGCCGCCGTCAGTCGTCTTGAATAGACCGCGCTCTCCGCCCGGGCCCCACAACGGACCCTGCGACGCGACGTAGACGATGTTCGAATCCTTCGGATCAATCGCGATGCGGCCGATGTGCTCTGAAGTTTTCAGGCCGACGTTTCTCCACGTCCTGCCACCGTCTTCCGATTTGTAAAGACCGCTGCCATACGCAACACTTCGCTGGCTGTTGTTCTCACCGGTGCCAACCCACACGACCAGCGGGTTCTTCGGATCGAGCGCAATCGCGCCAATCGAATACGACGCTTCGTTGTCGAAGATCGGCGTCCAGGTTGTGCCTGCGTTGGTCGTCTTCCACACACCGCCCGATGCAACCGCGACGTAGTAACGCGTGTGGTTGCCGGGATCGACTGCGAACCCGCTGATACGGCCGGAAGTGAAAGCCGGACCAATCGAACGTAGCCGTAGTCCATTGAATGTCGGCGTAGACATTGGATCGCGCGGCGTGGGCGACTCGTCGGCCCGCGGCGATGGACTTGGCGACGCCGTTGGAGACGGCGATGGAGACGGCGTTGGTGTGGGTGACGGCTCCTGAGCAACGGCAGAGGCCACGAAGATAAGGGACAAGATCAGAGACAACGCGCACGAAGGCAGAGTCATAAACCAATTTCCTTTTTTTGAAGTAATGAGACGGAGCTTGTAGATCAGCAAAAATCCGCGTCAGTCCGCGGCTAAATTTTTTCGAAGGAACTCGACAGTGCGCCGCCATGCATCCGCGGCAGCGCCCTCGTTGTAAACCTCCGGACGCGCATCGTTGAAGAACGCGTGATCGGCGTCCGGGTAGATCTTCACTTCCACCTCTTTGCCGAGGTCTTTCAACTTTCGCTCCAGTTCGCGAACTGAATCCGGCGTAACAAAGTCATCTCGATCTGCGTAGAGTCCCAACATAGGCGCGTGCAGGTTTGGCAGATCGGGTTTGACGTTCGGATGGCCGCCGTAAAAGACCACGCAGGCGCCGATCTTCGGATTCTTCGTCGCGGTGTAGAGAGCGAGGGCGCCGCCCATGCAGAAACCTACCACGCCGATCTTCTCGCTCGTCGTTGAGTCCTGGATCGCGAGATAGCCGGCCGCAGCGCGTAGATCTTTTTCCGCTTCATCGATGCGCATCGCCATCATGAGCTTGCCGGCTTCGTCGGGAGACTTCGTCGTTTTACCGTGATAGAGATCGGGAGCAAGCGCGACAAAACCTTCCGAGGCAAACCGGTCGCAAACTTCCTTGATGTGGTCCACGAGTCCCCACCACTCCTGGATCACAATCACGCCCGGCCCATTGCCGCCATCCGGAACGGAGAGATATCCACTGGTGGTGCCGCCGTTATTCGGAAATTGGACCATTTCCCCCATTGCCTTGCTCCTATTCTGTTTCCGTTGACAAACGCTTTCGATCCAGCAGCACGCCGTCCCAGCGATTCATCACGTCGAGGTGTATATCAAACTGATCGATCACGCGCATCGTGATGTGATTGATCATGTCGTCGAGATTCTGTGGATTATTGTAGAAAGCAGGCACGGGCGGAAGAATTACGACGCCCATACGCGCGAGTTTCAGCATATTTTCCAGATGTATCTCGTTGAAAGGCGACTCGCGCACGACGAGTACGAGCTTGCGACGCTCTTTGAGAATCACGTCGGCAGCGCGATGGATCAGGTTGTCGCCCAATCCGTGTGCGATAGCAGCGAGAGTTCGCATGCTGCACGGCGCGATGACCATGCCGAGTGTTACAAACGAGCCACTCGAGATCGCTGCTCCCTGCGCTGCGATATTGTAATTCTGCGTCGCGAGGCTTTGTACGTCTTTAAGTGTGTGCGGGGTTTCATGAGCGAGCGTCCGCGCGCCCCATTTGCTCATTACAAGATGAGTTTCGACACCTGAGCCGTGCAGCATTTGCAGAATGCGCACGCCGAAGATAGTTCCGGTCGCGCCGGTGATGCCGACAATGAGCCGTTGAGGCTGTTCCATGCGGCGTCATTGTCTATGAAACACAAGCCCCGCCGCAAGGAAGCACAAAAGATCCGCGTATTTATCCGCGTTAATCCGCGGCAACAAAAAGGCCGGGAGAACCCGGCCTTTCGTTGCATACAAGTGTCTATAAACTTACGGCCTAGCTTGCGGCCCTCGCGCTGACGTACTTCTCGATCATCTTCGTGATCGATTCCTTACTGGTCGCGCCGACCACGCGCTCGACTTCTTTACCCTGACGGAAAAGAATCAGTGTCGGGATGCCCTTGATGCCGTAACGTTGCGCCGTCGAAGGGTTGTCGTCCACATTCAACTTCACCACGCTCGCGGTATCGCCATAATGT
>DASUPZ010000303.1:0-10441 GCA_036280855.1 Pyrinomonadaceae bacterium
ATTGGGCGTCAGCATCGGTCCGACCGCGCCCTGCCACGTCGTCGACCAGTTGCTAAGCTCAACCGTGTTGCCGGTCAGAAAGATGTAGTCGCCCACTTGGGTCGGAGACGCGTTGTTGACGGTAAACGTGATCGGAATGAGCTTCGCCGTGAGCACTGTGTACTGTATCGCGTTCGAAACCTGCGAACTGGAGTTCGTCACGGTCACGTTGTAGTTGCCGTTGGTAACAGACGGCGTGGTGACGGTGATGTGAGTCGGCGACCACGAATTGACCGTCGCGGTGGTCGTCCCAAACTTCACCGTTCCGGTTGTCGAGCCGAAATTCTTCCCACCAATAACAGTCTTAACTCCCGGTTGTCCAAGCGTTGGTCCAATCGAACCGATCTGCGGTGTTGATGCGCCTTCGACGAATTGCCAGACGGAAACAGTGTGCGCCGGCAACGTGAAGTTCGTAACTGGATTGTTGCCACCCGATCCGGAACTGACCGTGATGGAGTTTCCACCCAACAAGCCATTCAGATAATCAGAATAGCCGCCGGCGGGAAGAGAAGTGTTCAGGCCGGTGATGTTGTACGACGTGGTCTCGTTCTTATTGATCGCAACTAGCACTACGTTCCCGAAAAACTTGCGCTCATAGATATAGACGTCGTTGTTGATCCAGCGTTGGGTCATCGAGCCATACGGGATCGCCGTGTTGTTGCGACGGAGTGTTGAGAGCGCGCTCGTGAGCTGATACGCAGTCGTGCTCGTGCTGAAGTTTGTCATCATCGGACGGTTGTAAGGATCGGTGCCGCCGCTCGTGTCGTTGTGCAGGTACTGCTCGGTTCCGTAGTAGATGCACGGAATGCCACGGCTCGTCAGCACGAAAGCCATCGCTTCGTGCAGTCGATTGTTGTTGTTGTGAATCGACAGGAAGCGCGCCATGTCGTGGTTGTCTATGAAGGTAACGAGATCTTCTTTCCAGGTGAAGTTGCTGCCTTCCTGCGTGATGACTGAATCGATCGTTGAGAAGTTTGCGTTTGCTGATCCAAACACGTTTCGGATTGCGGTGTTCAAAGGGAAGTCGAGCATTGAGATGCCGGTCTTGTTGGAGTATTTGTACGAGTCGGCATAGAGCGGATCGGAAGTGTTGCCCTGGAACCACTCGCCGAACAGGAAACTATCGCCAAACGTGTAGATCGAATTCGCGAGACTGTATTGCCAGCCCCAGTTCAAATGCTTGATCGCATCGATGCGGAAGCCGTCGACGCCGTGTTGTTGAAACAGTTGCGCCGAAGCCTTCAGGTAAGCATCCATCGTCGGGTGTTGCTGGTTGATGTCGGAAAGTCCGAAGAGTGTGAAGTACTGCGTTTGATAACGATCGTCCCAGCCGCCGCCTGAGATATCGGCATTGTGGTGGTAGTAGCCGTTCGTGTCGCTGGTGAAGTTACCGAGAAACGTGCCGTTGTCGTAAAGCGCGCCAAACTCGCCTGCGTTGTTTTGCGTCGAGTGGTTGGGTGCGAAGTCGACGATGACTTTGATGCCGGCCTGATGTGCGGCGGTGACGAGATTGTCAAACTCGGTCCACGTGTTACTCGAGTTGCCGAAATGTTCTTCGATTCGTTTGAAATCGCGTGCCTGGTAACCGTGATATGAAGCAGTGGGATTTCCGCTGCCGTCCGGAATGTTGGCGTTGAGGTTATCAACCGGCGGCGAGATCCAGATTGCTGTGACGCCCATGCCCGCGAGATACGACATCTTCGCCTGGATGCCCGCGAGATCGCCGCCCCAGTAGGCGCGCCAGTTGGTTTTAGTTGAATCGTAGAGGCCGGAACTTTGTGACGGGTTGTTGTTTGAACTACTGCCGTCGAAGAAACGGTCGGTGATGATTTGATAGATGACTTCGCGTTTGAAGTCGGCAGCCTGTGAGCTGAGTGGGGTAAAGATTATTGAAAAGAGAAGCGCGAAAACGAGAAATCGATGCGAACGCTTTTGCATGAGATGGACCTCCGGTGGTTGAACTGGGCGGGACTACGGGAGGAAATTCAGCCACAGATTACACAGATTACGCAGATGTTCCAAACAAAATCTGTGTAAATCCGCGTAATCTGTGGCTCTAAACGGCAATCGCAGGAGTGTTGCCACCGCAAACGACGACGCCGACGCGTTCGCCGGGTTCAGTTTTGTAACGCCCTGATAACAGCGCGGCAAAGGCCGCGGCGCCGCCGGGCTCGGCAACGACACGTACCGTTTCCCACAAACGTTTTTGCGCTTCCACGATCTCTTCGTCTTCAACGAGCACCACTTCACGCACGAACTGCTGCGCGATCGGAAACATCCGTTGACCAATTTGTCTCGGTGCAAGTGAATCGGCCGCGATGCCTCCGGCGGGAGCATCGACAGGGCGTCCGGCTTTCATTGCGTAATCGAGAGTTGGCGCGGCAAATGGTTCCACGGCGATTGTCTTCACGTGGTTCTGGTACCACGCTGCGACGCCGCCGATCAGCCCGCCACCTCCAACAGCGATCAGGACTGAATCGAGTTTTGGATCTTGTTCCTCGAGCTCCAATCCGAGCGTGCCCTGGCCCAGCAGTGTTTCGACGTCTTCATACGCATGAATCGGAAGTGCGCCTGATTCACTGGTCCATGCTTCACTCGCTTCAAGCGACTCAGCATAACGATCGCCGGCGATGACCAGCTTCGCCCCATAACTGCGAATACGTTCGAGTTTTGCAGGTGAGGCAACTGAAGGGACGAAGATCGTCGCCCGCTTGCCGAGCCTCATCGCAGCAAATGCGACCGCGGCGCCGTGGTTTCCACCGGAAGCGGCGACAACGCCCGCGGCCGGAACTTCTCGAGTGAGAATATTTGTAAACGCGCCACGCGCTTTGAACGAGCCTGAGTGTTGGAAGAGCTCGAGTTTAAAGACGACCCTGATTGGTCCAAGACCAAAATCCACGCCATCGACTTCCAGAATCGGTGTGCGACGGACGTATCCGCGGATAAGTTTTTCGGTTTCCTCGATTCGCTCGCGTGAAAGTGCAGATGTGTTTGTCATGTTCACGGATATTAGTTAGCATGCCGACCATTATGAGCACCAGTCACGAAAGACTCTCAGGCGAACAGATCGTCGAACTCTGTCGCCGCCACACACTCTTCGAATGGTCGGCCCAGGCTGCCGTCGATCCGATTCCCGTCGCGCGCGCAAAAGGCATTTACTTCTGGACACCGGAAGACAAACGCTTCATCGACTTCAACAGCCAATTGATGTGCGTCAACATCGGCCACGGCGACGAACGCGTGATTCGTGCGATTCAGGATCAGGTCGCGACACTCGCTTACGCGAATCCGTTTATGGCCACCGAGGTGCGCGCGCGTTTGAGTGTGAAGCTGGCCGAACTGACGCCGGGCGACATCGATGCGTTCTTCTTTACCAACGGCGGCGCCGAAGCAAACGAAAATGCGATCCGCATCGCGCGACTCTACACCGGTCGTCACAAGATCGGCGCGCGATATCGTTCGTATCACGGCGGCACCGCGGGCGCGCTGACGTTGACAGGCGATCCGAGACGCTGGGCTGCCGAACCGGGCATTCCGGGTGTCTTTCGCATTCCCGATTACTATCACGGTATTCAGAAGGGCTGGGACACGACTGAAGACGTGCTCGCGCGCACCGAAGAAGTCATCGAGCTCGAAGGTCCAAAAACAATCGCTGCGTTGATCGTCGAACCGGTAGTCGGAACCAACGGCATACTCATTCCACCTGACGGCTACATGCAAGGCTTGCGCGCGCTTTGTGACAAGCACGGGATTATGCTGATCGCTGATGAAGTGATGGCAGGGTTTGGCCGTACCGGAGAATGGTTCTCGGTCGACCACTGGAAAGTTGTCCCTGATCTCATAACAATGGCGAAGGGTTTGACGAGTGCGTACGTGCAGCTTGGCGCAGTCGGCATGCGACGGCAGATCGCAGACCACTTTGAAAAGAACGTCTTCTATGGTGGTCTGACTTACAACAGTCACCCACTCGCGTGTGCGGCGGCACTGGCTACGATCGCCGTTTACGAAGAAGATAACCTGATCGAAAATGCGCGACGCATGGGCACGGTCATGCGCGGGTTGATGGAAGATCTCGAACGGCGGCATCCGTCAGTTGGTGCGACACGCAATATCGGTCTCTTTGGGATTGTTGAGTTGATCCGCAATCGGACTACGCGCGAACCGATGGCGGGATTCAATAGCACGTCACCGGAGATGCAGGAGCTTGGAAAGTTTTTCCGTCAGGAAGGGCTGTACACGTTCGTGCGTTGGAACACGTTCTTCACAAATCCACCGCTTTGCATCACCGAGGCCGAGCTGCGCGAAGCGTTCACGATCATTGATAAAGGACTGGAGATTACTGATCGCGCTTTGTGACAGGGTTGGTTTGACAGGATTACAGGATTTACAAGATTTACATGTAAATCCTGTTAATCCTGTAATCCTGTCCAGCTAGCGATCGGCTCCTCTTTCCGCTCCGGGTTCAGCGTCGGTTAAGTTCGACACGTCGCGAGCCTGCTGAGGCGGATTGGCTTTTTGCGCGCGCGGGTTCTCGCTGTCGCGTCTGGCCTTGTTCTTCTTCTCCGTGCGCTCGTGGTCTTTCTTTGCGCGTTCTTTTTCTGACATCACACTCCTCCAATCAAGATGAACCTTTTGTCGTGAGCGCCTTCGCGCGCGGCACGGCGGAACTATCTTCGTAGGGCGCCGCGGCTTCTTCTGAAATTCGATAACGCAGGAAACCGCCGACGCCGCCGACTCGTTCCAGCCGCGTGCTGTCTTCGATAAACGTCACCGTTGCCGATGAGAGCTGCTTGGCGCGTTTCACCAGTTCGTCTGCAATCGACCTTTGATCGAATTCCTCAGGCAGCGGCTCTTCGCCGCGATACAACTCCAAAACCTTCCTTACTTCTTCTTCGTCAAACTGGATGCTCTCGGGTTTCGCCGCGATCAACATCTCTTCAACCTGTCCGTTCGACAAAGCAGCGAGAGTTTCCGGAACGCCGGCAACACCCAGGTCGTCCGCACGATACTCGTTGAGCAGACGTTCGACTTTTTCCATGTCAGTCAGAGAATCATGACGTTGAAACGCGGTCAGCGAGTGTTCGAGTAGTTCGTGCTCAGGCGTATCGATCCCAAGGCTCAACGCGTCGATCACCTTTTCTTCGAGCTCCTTCGGCATCTGCTCGCGCAGGAGTGGAATCACCACGGCTTCATCTCCGGCGAGGACGATGTGCTGGATGTTTTCATCACGCACGATCTTTTCGAGTGTCTCGACCACTTCCTTCGCGTGTTGCAGGTGATAGTTCTGTTCGTGTCTTTGATAACGAGCCTGCGACCAGCCACCAACCTTCGCATGCTTCGTCTTCACGTTTTCCAGTTCCTCGTAATCGATCGCGCGTCCCGCGGCGAAGACGAAGATCTGCGCGCGATTGGTATCGGCAAGCACGACGACGTAACGCCTGTATTGATCGATCAACCTCGCGAGCGGATAGAGATGAGGCCGATCGGAAACGAACAACCGATTGCGCTCAAATGGTACGTCGAAGTGTCCCACCTGAAACCAATCCTCCTCGGCAGAGCACGCGAAGATCGCGATTCCCTGGACGGAAGGGTCGATATCACTTTCGAGATAGCGTGTGATCCTGACGAAGTCTTCGTCATAACTAACACGCTCTTCTGAGCCGGTTTCAAAAGACTTGCTTCTCTCGTTTAGCTGCTTGCGCACAAAAGGGAGAAAGTTGCGCTGGCCATGCTGATCCGCGCTCGCATCGAGATACAAACTGATCACAGGCGCTGCGGTTGGCTCAAAATTTAACAGCCGGTTGAGCAATTTATCCGGGACAACGGTTTTCTTGATTTCCTTCGGAACTTCTGCAGTTTCGTTAGCCATACTTGTCTCCGTATTCAACAGATCACGACCTGAGTTCGTCCGAAATACGTACGCAACTCGTCGCTCAAACCCTAGGTAAAGCACGTCTAATTCCAAAGTGCTCACACTGACTTTGCGGAGCATTAGTTGCATCAACCGGAGCCATGAATAACGGAAATACGACAGACGTTCTCAAGATCGCTGCACTCGCCGGTGGGGCTCTCCTGGTCAAATCGACTATCGATCGTTTGCGTGAATACGACCTGCGAAACAAGACGGTGCTGATCACCGGGGGCTCGCGTGGTCTCGGCCTCGTGCTGGCGCGAGAGTTTGCGCACGAAGGTTCGCGCCTCGTGCTCTGCGCGCGCGATGAGCAGGAACTGGAATACGCACGGATGGATTTGGGCGAACTGGGCGCAGAGGTGATGACTGTCAAATGCGACGTGAGAAATAAGGACGACGTCGCAGACATGATAGCTGCAGTTGAGAGTCGCTTCGGCGGCGTTGACGTACTCGTCAACAACGCAGGCGTGATCCAGGTTGGACCAATCGAAGTGATGACTCACGAAGATTTTGAACTCGCGATGAAAGCGCACTTCTGGGGTCCGCTCAACACGATCATGGCGGTGTTGCCCTCTATGCGTGCGCGCCGGCAGGGGCGAATCGTCAACATCAGCTCGATTGGCGGGAAGGTCAGTGTGCCGCATCTCGTTCCTTACAATGCAAGCAAGTTTGCACTAGTCGGACTGTCGAAAGGCTTGCGTGCTGAGTTGAAGAAAGACGGCATCGTGGTGACGACTATTTGTCCGGGCTTGATGCGAACGGGTAGTCCACGCAATGCCGAGTTCAAAGGGAAGCATCGACTCGAGTATGCGTGGTTCAGCATCAGCGATGCGTTACCGATGTTAACCGTCAGCGCAGAAAACGCTGCACGCCAGATCGTTAGCGCGTGCAAACGTGGTCGCGCCGAGCTTGTGATCTCGGTTCCCGCGAAGCTCGCTGTTTTGTTCGAGGCGTTGTTCCCGGAAGCTATGTACGATCTGCTCGGACTCGTAAATCAGTTCCTGCCGGGGCCTGGTGGAGTCGGCACAGAGCGGATGAAAGGCAGGGAAAGTGAGTCGGCGTGGTCACCTTCATGGCTCACTGTACTAAATGAAGAAGCCGCACTGCGAAATAACGAGGTGTTGAGCAAGTAAAACACTCTTGTTTTTGCGTTTCCGGTGTGATGCATGTGGAGTTTATGTCACAGTTAAATCAAGTCATTGATTCTGACGAAGCACACTCCTATCATCCCGCCACACACGCTGCCACAAGTAAGAAGAGCATGCCCCGCAATTCTTGCCATCTCCGTCGATCGTGAGTGCCAAAGGCGAGTGTTATCTTTCACAGGAGTTTCAAGGAGGTTCCATGTCCCGATTTCGCAAGTTAATTTTCTCTCTTGCCCCGCTCCTCCTCGTCGCTGGCCTCAGCGCGACGGTGCGGGCGGACACAATCACGGTCGTGGGCGTTGACTCAGGGCAATTCTCGACGGCGACAGTTGTCTGCGAGTTCAACTCTCAAACAAACACATTCACCTTTACAGTCACGAACACTTCGGCGATCACGACCCCAGGATCGACTTCTACGATCACGGGTATCGGCTTTGATTTGCCACCGCTGGGAAATGCGAGTGCTTCGGGATTGAATGGTTTCACAGGAATGCAGGCACCCAGCCTGTCTTCGAATTTCACGTTCTCAGATGCGGATCTCGGTAACGTACCGCATGGGTTTAACAACGCGGTGCTCGACTTTGGATTTATCACCGGTAACTCGGCGAACTTCAATAGTGGCTCCGTAAATGACGGGTTAGCGCCTGGTGAAAGCGCATCGTTCACGGTTTCGGGAGCGGCGTTCGCAGGATTCACTGAAGATGAAATCTGCAATGCCATCTTTATCCGATTCCAGAACGTGCCGTTGGCAGGCGGAAGTGGAGGAAGCGACGTGGGTGTGCCGGGTGAAATACCCGAACCCTCATCGATTTTGCTTTTAGGAAGCGCTTTGGTTGGCCTCGGTGGTTACGCTCGTAAGAAGCTAAACGCCCGAAAGTAGAAAGTGCCAGCGTTATCT
Source organism: Pyrinomonadaceae bacterium (assembly GCA_036280855.1). Classification (GTDB taxonomy): domain Bacteria; phylum Acidobacteriota; class Blastocatellia; order Pyrinomonadales; family Pyrinomonadaceae; genus PSRF01. The sequence goes on from DASUPZ010000303.1 coordinate 7,994, forward strand.
TGGAAGGGGCGTCACCGTGTGCGGCCGGTGTCGCCCTTTTTCTGTCTTGGGCCGGAGTTCATTCGTTCAGAGTTCAACCTTCAGGTTGCGCATCGAGACCGCAAGCTAAAGCTTGAACTCTAAACTACGTCGAATCTCGACAGAAACTCCAGAATTAGTGTTCGTTAGCGTACCGTGAATACAAGAGCTGATCAATAAAGATGGACCCATCCGCCGCAGACGCAACGAACGGCATCACGTTTGCCAAGTGAGGTAAATGTGACGATAAGGGTTGTTAGGACGGTTGGGAAACAAACAGAGCGAGAGTTTGTTGTATTGAATTAAGGCGAGTTCCCGATTTCAATCGAAATGGTTTAATGGGCCAGCAGTAACTAACCCATAAGGCCGGGTGGAACCAACAAATTCTCAAACCCAGCCGGCCGTTAATACATAAAGTCGCAAGTTGTGGCATCGCTCTCCGTCGCGCGGACGTGCGCGCGCGGCACAGCGCGACATAGTTAGAGTCTCTGTTGAGTACGTTGGAGGACTTTATGAGTAAAACGAACGCATTAATAACTGCAGCACTTAACACAAACGATAAAGCCGATATCATTTGCTTCTCGCACTTGCGCTGGGATTTTGTGTTTCAACGACCACAACACCTGTTAACACGTTGCGCGAAAAAACGTCGCGTCTTCTTCATTGAAGAACCGGTGTATGGCAACTGCTCGATGCGGCTCGACGTGCGCGAAGCGGAAGGCGGCGTACATGTTGTAGTCCCTCAGTTGCCCGATGGCCTGCGAAGCGAGATTGCGATCAACGCGGTCATGAAAGAAATGACGCGCCAGCTTTTGATCGATCACGACGTGAATGAGTATGTCTTCTGGTACTACACGCCAATGGCGCTCACGTTTACGGATCATTTCAATCCGATCGCAACGGTTTACGACTGCATGGACGAGCTCTCTGCATTCAAAGGCGCGCACTCTCTCTTGCCCCAGCTCGAGAAGAAGCTGTTTCGATCCGCAGACCTTGTTTTTACCGGCGGCCAGAGTTTGTACGAGGTCAAATGTAAGCAACACCATTCGGTTTATGCGTTTCCGAGCAGCATCGATGCCAAACATTTCGGCAAAGCCAGGACTGCTGTCGAGGATCCGGACGACCAGGCACACATCCCGCATCCGCGGCTCGGATTTTTCGGCGTTATCGACGAGCGATTCGACGCGGAACTGCTGGATCAAGTTGCGGCGAAACGCCCCGATTGGAATTTCGTGATGATCGGACCAGTAGTGAAGATCGATCCTGCTGCGCTGCCGCAACGCTCAAACATTCATTATCTCGGACCGAAGAAATACGACGAGCTTCCGCAGTACCTTGCGGGTTGGGACATAGCCTTATTGCTTTTTGCCCGCAACGAATCGACTCGTTTCATCAGTCCTACTAAAACACCGGAATACCTGGCGGCAGGTAAACCGGTTATTTCCACCTCGATCACAGACGTCGTTCGGCCGTACGGCCAACAAAAACTCGTCGAGATCGCGGATCACCCGGATGAGTTTATCCAGGCCGCTGAGAAGATCCTTTCGGAAACGAATCGATCTGAATGGTTGGCCAGGGTAGACACGTTTCTCAAAGACGTGTCGTGGGACAAGACGTGGGCGCAAATGGCGGACTTGATCGACCGCGTAGTAGAAAAAAGACGGCCTGTTCGCTCGGCCGCTTTACCGCTCAACAAAGTTAACACTCGAGCGAACGTGGCTGTTACTACTTAAGACCGTACCAGGAGGGTTTATAAATGTTTGATTATCTAATTGTAGGCGCCGGCTTCGCCGGCAGTGTTCTCGCGGAACGACTGGCAGCGGGGTCGGACAAGAAGGTTTTGCTTTGCGACAAGCGCCCGCACATCGGTGGCAATGCTTACGATCATTACAACGAGGCGGGGATTCTCGTTCATAAATACGGTCCTCATATATTCCACACGAACTCGCGTGATGTGTTTGAATATTTGTCGCGCTTTACCGAATGGCGCCCGTACCAGCATCGCGTGCGCGCGAGCGTGGATGGGCAGATCGTTCCCATTCCGATTAATCTCGATACGATTAATACGCTTTACGGATTGAATTTGACTTCTTTTGAAGTCGACGAGTTTTTCAAAAAGCTTGCTGAGCCGGTTGAACAGATACGCACGTCGGAAGACGTGGTAGTGAGCAAGGTTGGACGAGAGTTATACGAAAAGTTTTTTCGCAACTACACGCGGAAGCAGTGGGGACTCGATCCGTCAGAACTCGACGCGAGTGTGACGTCGAGAGTGCCCACCCGAACAAATCGCGACGATCGGTATTTCACTGACACGTACCAGGCGATGCCGCTCCATGGCTATACACGTATGTTTGAGAACATGCTTGATCATCCAAACATCAAGATCATGTTGAACTGCGACTATCGCGAGATCGAGAAAGACCTTCCCTT
>DASUPZ010000304.1:0-12213 GCA_036280855.1 Pyrinomonadaceae bacterium
CGGTCCGTGAGCATGGGTGAGACTAAAGCCGGGCTAGCTCGCGTCGAGGTCTTGTCGCTTCACTGACTCGGCGTAGAGCGAATGTTTGCCAGGTTCGCCTGGCAAGAAAGAGAAGCGAATAAGCATGTAGATTCCTTCGGCGTTGGTTTTTGGATCCGAGTTCAATTCTCGGCGCCTCCACCATAATAGATTGCGGGAGTCCTCACTCCCGGAAAGACCCAGAGACACGATATGAGCACCACTCAAACTCACTTAATGACGGCGCAAGAATTAGGGAACTTGCCTGACGAACCACATCGTCACGAACTTATAAAAGGGGAACTCCTCACGATGCCTCTTCCGAAAGCTGAACATATGCGGGTAGCCGCGAACCTCACATTCTTATTAATGCAACACGCAAGAGCCAATCGCCTCGGCCAAGTCAACGCTGAAGGTGGTTACAAACTTGAAAGCGACCCTGATACGGTTTTAGGACCCGATGTTTCATTTGTTTCTCAGGACCGGTTTGCACTGAGTCCGGAGGGATATCACTATGGACCACCGGATCTTGCTGTTGAAGTGCTATCTCCGGACGATCGTAGAGGGAGAGTTGAACACAAACTATCACTGTGGTTAGAGTTCGGAACAAGATCTGTCTGGTTAGTTAATCCTCGCCGGCGAACCGTTGAGGTTTGTAAGGCAACCGGGGAGAGAATACTTTTCCACGAAACCGACGAACTCAGCGACGACACTGTTCCCGGCTTCCGCGTAAAAGTTTCAGAAATCTTCGTCTAAACCAACGCTCACTTGGACCGAAACCTTCCCATCGGAATCTTCGACAGCGGCGTTGGCGGTCTAACAGTCTACAAAGCCCTGCACGAACGTCTCCCAAACGAACGCTTCGTCTATCTCGGCGACACCGCTCGCGTACCCTACGGCACAAAATCTCTCGCAACCGTCGAACGCTACGCTGTCGAGAATTCAAAGTTTCTTGAAGCACACGGCGTCAAGCTACTCGTCGTCGCTTGCAACACCGCTTCCGCACTCGCTCTTCCCGCAATTCGCGCGGCAATCAAAGTTCCGGTGATCGGCGTGATCGAACCGGGTTCACGCGCGGCGGTTGAAGTCGCACAAGGCGCAAACATCGGAGTCATCGCAACTGAAGCAACTATTCAAAGCAGCGCTTACGCGAAAGCGCTCGCTGCAATGGGCGCAACCGGCCTTGTGATCGAGCGTGCCTGCCCGTTGTTTGTTTCGTTAGCTGAAGAAGGATGGGCCAACAGCGATGTCGCGCGCCTCGTAGCGAGTGATTACCTGAGTGAATTTAAGAAAACAACTGTCGGCGCACTCGTGCTTGGCTGCACCCACTATCCGATTCTCCGCGACGTGATCAGCGAAACTGTTGGGCCAGACGTCAAGCTGATCGATTCGGGAGCAGCAACCGCACATGACGTCGAATCACTGCTGGAAAACTCTGACCTGACTCACGAAGACGCCCTGGCACTTTACCAGGAACGACAACTCTGTGATGATTTAGACCACTTTTACGTAACCGATGCAGCGGAAAGATTTGCTAAAGTAGCAGAGAGATTCCTGGGATCTGCTCCATCCATTCTTGAAGCCGTAGAGATTTGGGGACACGATGAGCTTCGAACGCACTGACGGACGCGCACCCGACGAAATGCGTCCGGCACAAATCACGCCGGGCTTCCTGCCGTATGCCGAAGGCTCGGTGTTGATTGAAATGGGCAACACACGCGTTGTCTGTTCAGCATCGCTTGAAGACCGCGTGCCGCCGTTCCTGCGAAATCAAGGGCAGGGATGGTTGACTGCTGAATACGCGATGTTGCCGCGCGCTACTCAAACACGAACCTCGCGTGAAATCGGTCGTGGTGGACCTTCCGGCCGCACGCACGAAATACAGCGTCTAATCGGTAGAAGTCTGCGCGCGATCGCAGACATGAAGGCTCTGGGTGAACGCACAATCACGATCGATTGCGACGTTCTGCAGGCCGACGGCGGTACACGGACGGCGGCGATCACGGGCGCTTACGTCGCCTTCGCTTTAGCGAGTCATCAATTGCTAAAAAGCGGCAAGATCACGCGGCCGTTAATGACGAGCCAGGTAGCGGCTATCAGCGTCGGGATCGTAAGCAACACTCCGCTTCTGGATCTCAAATACGATGAAGACTCGCGTGCCGAAGTCGACATGAATGTTGTTTGCACGGGTGACGGCCGTTTCATCGAGCTTCAGGGAACAGCCGAACGCGAGCCTTTCAGCAGGGCGCAGATGGATGAATTAGTGACGCTCGGCGTCCGTGGGATCGAAGCTTTGATCTGCATGCAGAAACGCGTGATCGCCGAATATTAGACCACGGATAAACACGGGTTTGATTTGAGCAACGACAAAGCTGATCAGGGGCATCTGACAGTCCCAGAAACTTGGGAGGGAAAATGCGACGGATTCTAGTTTTTGCTTTGGTTTTAGCCGGGTTAATGGCGCCTGTCGCCCTTGCACAGCAGCTGTACACCCACGAAAAAGTTGATTACTCGTTTGAACTTCCCTCGGCGACCTGGAAAGCCATTCTCGAGCCTGATGCGGCTCACGAGCATCCCGAGTTTGTTTTTGGCGATCGACTCGACGGGTATCTGCAGATTCGCAAAGAAGTTGTGGAAGCAGGAACTACACCTTCCGAAGTCGCTCGACGCGATCAGGATCTCAAACTTCGTTTCCTGCCCGGCTTTGTCGAGGGTAAAGAAGAAAAGTTTGACGGCAGGCTTGACGGCGTCACGATGTCTTATGAATTTGTCAGAACCGGCAAGCCAATGCTCGGTCGCACGTACTACCTGCAAGCGGACAACCGCACGATCTATGCGCTTCGCTTCACTGGTTTGCGCGACAAGTTAAGCCGGATTCGCAATCAAACCGATCTGATTGCACGCACCTTCAAGACGAAGTAACACGATCAAGATGAAGCTGGCGCCCGGACTAGCGATCAAATCTTCGCCGATACACGGCAAGGGCTGCTACGCCACTACCCCTTTCAAGAAACGACACAAGATCGCCGAGTACACCGGCGAGAAGATCTCAAATGCCGAAGCTCGCCGCAGAGCGCATCGAAGAATGCTGCGAATCTGCGAGGTGAATAGTCGTTGGAGTCTCGACGGCAGCCGTGGCGGGAATGGCACACACTACATAAACCACTCGTGTGTGCCGAACGCATTCATGCAGATCCTTTACGATCACATTCTCTTCATCGCCTTGCGCGACATTGAAGCCGGCGAAGAGATCACGATCGATTACGAGTCAACTCTGCATTCCGATGACAAGCGTTGCATCTGCGGCGCGGAAACGTGTCGCGGCACGATCAATAAACCTGATTAAAGACGCGGCAACGTAAAACTGAACTTCGATCCGCGTCCTTCTTCCGAATCAAGATCAACTCGCCCGCCGTGCTGCTCCACAACTTCGCGCACAAACGATAGTCCTAATCCGGTTGATTCTTCGTCTTTCTCCTGTCCCTCACGGACCACGCGATAAAACTTGTCCCACACACGTTCTTTCGCCTCGGCCGGAATACCAAAGCCACGGTCCTCTACACACACGCGAACTGCTTCGGCCTCGAGTGCAGTTGAAACAGTGACCGTAGTTCGCTCGGGACTGTACTTGATCGCGTTGTTCACGAGATTTTTGACTGCCTGAGTGATCAGGCTCTTGTCGGCGGCGACCGGCGGAATTCGATGTGCAGGTTGCTCGATCAACCGGATACGCTTTTTCTTCGCGATTGGCTGCAACGACGCGATCGTTTCGCGCACCACTTCATCGAGACGAAGAGGAATCTTTAGGACTTCCTGCTTGTCCTTGCGCTCGAGTTGAGTGACGGAAAGAAACGTATTGATCATTCGCGACATGCGTTGGGACTCGTTCGCAATGATCGAAACAAATTCACGCGCCTGGGCGGGAATCGTCTCGTCAGCCGTCAACAACTCCGCAAAGCCGTTGATGCTTGTGAGCGGTGTGCGCAGCTCGTGAGACATCAGCGAGATCATGTCGCTCTTCAGCTTCTCGTACTCTTTGGTCGCCGTCAGATCTTTCACGTGAACCGCGATGCCGATCGGGTTTTCTTTGTCTCGCACGAGCGAGATCCGCAGATTGAGAATCTGGCTCTTCTGATCGAAATTGAGTTCGCCTTCATACTCGACGCCCGTTTGCAACACGCGTCGCACGGCGATCTCCGGTTCGTCAAACACGTCGGTGCGAAATCGATTCAGCAAAGCGAACAGATCGAGCTCGAGCGCCTGGTTGGAAGTTAGACCCGCAAACTTCAAAAGGGTTGGATTGGCTAGCGCAACAGTCCCGTCGAGATAAGCGATCGCGACGCCGTCGTCGATGTGATCGAGCGTGCTTGCTTCGCATCGTTGCTCTACGTTGACGGCTTTGAGCACGTTCAGTGCGTCGAGCTTTCGCTTGTTCCCGCTTTGCGAGAAGTAACCGAAGTACTGCGTGCGCGCGGAGTTCTGCGAGAAACTTTCGCGTTTCAAGTTGCGGGCAAACTGTGAACCGACGGCTTCCAGCAAAGCTGTGTCGTCGGCGATAAATGCAGAAGCAGGACGGATAAGTAAGGCGCCGGCAGTTTCGCCTTCGTGACGAAGCGGCACCGCGACTGTAGACGACGTTTGACCGTCATCTGTTTGAGTAAGGAGTTGTCCTTTTGCGATGGCTTGCTGGCAGAGCTTGATACCTGCGCGCCAGACGGAGTTGCGGCGTGGATCCTGTGCATTTGGACCAGGACCTTTGAATCGCGCCACAGCTTCGAGGGAGTTTGATTCGACACAGTTGAATACGACTGCTTCATTCAGCGGCAGCACTGTATTCAACAGTTTCAGACCACTCATGAGTCGCGCATCGGCGCTGATGGTTGTGTCGCCATTGTTTACACGCGACGTGAACAGCGTCCGGGACATTTGACGGTCCAGGGACCACAATCGATTCACCTGGATCAGCACCAACGAAATTCCCGCGCTGAAGAGCAGCGGGACGAGCAGTAGATCGACGTTGACGAATTGAAGCGCCGCGAACGCTATGCAACCCACGACGACAATGCCGCCCGCGAGATAGCGCCACGAACGCCGCAGGCCAAGACGATTTACGGGCAGGCTGAAAGCTACTGAGAACCCGACCAGCGTGGCGCCGGCCATTGAAAGCTCCGGAGTCGAGATCGAGGCGGCTGTGGGAAGAAGCGTCTGTAGTTCGGGGAGCAGGCCAAACCGCCAGCATAAGGTTCCTGCCAGGCCGGCAATCATGCCGAGACCGGTTGCAGCGAGGTAAGAGGTTAGAGTTCTTGTGGCTATCAAGGTCGGAGAGTAGAGCCACTGTGGCGTGGCCTGGAAGGATCAAAAAGCCGCGGAGATTATACGATGGCCCGGGGTGTTAAAGCCAGTTAAAACCGAAATAGGTCCCATAGGACTTATAGGACCTATATCGATTTTAGGGCTTCGAGAACCGAAGGAATCTCCTCCGGGAACACGGTGCGGAGGTCGAGCAGCACCTTTCCTTCCGAGATCCGCGTGATGATCGGCGGCGAGCTGCGCCGGAGGTTATCCTCAATTTCAGCCGCGGATTTACGCGGATGCCCAACCCGGATAAGTGTCGTTGGCAGGGTTGAGGTTGGGCCCGCGCCTCCACCGATTGTCGATTCACCGGTGCTAAGTTCCAGGGTCAGTTCTGATTTGATCGAATCAACGATGGCGCGACATCGCTGCTCGACCTCGTCAGCGCTCAGTGCCAGCATCTGCATCACGGGAACTTCCGCCGCCGCCCGATCTTTTTGATGTGAAACGAGCGTCGCTTCCAATGCTGCGAGTCGCAACTTGTCGCTACGCAAAGCACGATAGAGCGGATGTTTTCTCAACCGCGAGATGATCGCTCGCGTTCCGACGATCAGGCCCGCCTGGGCCGACCCCAGCAGCTTGTCGCCGCTAAACGAGACAACATCAACACCGCTCTCGACCACGTCTCGGACCACCGGTTCATCAATCACACCATATTTCTTCAGATCGCTGAACAGGCCTGAACCCGCATCTTCATAGAGCGGAAGGCCTGCTTCGTGGGCCATCACTGCAAGCTCTGAAACTTCCGGTGCACTTGCAAACCCAACGATTCGATAATTCGACGGGTGTACGCGCATGATCAAACGCGTGTTTGGATTGATCGCGCGTCGATAGTCTTCGAGATGCGTGCGATTTGTGGTCCCAACTTCGACCATGCGAGTGCCGGAGCTCGACATCACATCCGGCACGCGAAAGTCTCCGCCGATCTCGACCAGCTCGCCTCGAGAGACGATGGTCTCTCCATCCCCGGCAAGCACCGCGAGGATCAGCAACGCCGCGGCCGCGCAGTTGTTCACAACAAGCGCATCCTCAGTTCCGCAGAGATCTTTCAGCAGCGACTCCACCCGTGCTCCACGTCCGCCTCGCATGCCACTCTCGATATCGTATTCGACAGAGCAGTAACGAGCCGCCTCATCAACTGCCGTGCGTGCAGCTTCTGAGAGGGGCGCACGACCGAGATTTGTATGAAGCAGGACGCCGGTCGCGTTGATAACCGATCGTATGCCTGCCTGGCTTTCCGCCTGAGCCCTTGCCTTCATACGTTTGACAGCTTCGTCAAGCAGTGTCGCCGCGTAATCGCCGTTCGACGCGATGGATTCCTGCCGGACCATCGAGCGGATTTCGGCAGTGACTGTGCGTGCAATGTTTGTCAGTCGCCTGAGACCCACAACCTCGCGCAGTTCCCGCGCTGCATCAGTGCGGAGCAGCTGATCCACAGACGGCACGTGACGCAGATTAGGGTTAGCTTTGCTCATAGGTGGAACGCGATTGTCGGGATTTCCACGATTTCCTGTCAATCCGCCTATCTTGTTCATCATGTAAAACTTTGTTGACACTCTCATTTTCCGGCGTCTAGACTGCTGATTGTGGCAATACGTGATAACAGGCTACGTAGATTAACAGTACAGGCCCAGGCCAAAAACAAATCCGGCGATAATCAACCGACCCCAGATGAGCACCTGACGCGCCTCGAGGACGACATCCGGCGCCTGCGGATCGAGTTTGAGATTTTCTTCAACGGTGGAGCGAAACGGCCGCCTTACGATACCAAAGGTCGTGTCGAGACGTTACTGAAACGGCTCGGCGACGATCGCACCCTCAATTACGCGCAGCGTTACCGCTACAACTCTCTCGCCGCTCGCTATAACTCATTCAGAGATCTCTGGCGTCGCACGATGCAGGGACGGGAAGAAGGCCGTGATGCAATGTCGGCAGCCCGCGCGATGGCGAAGCAGGAGACGGTCCAAACGCCGGTCGAATCAGTCTCTTTTGTTTGTCTCGACGCCCATCACGACGTTGAAGTGGTCAAGAACATCTACACTTCCCTTATCGAAGCCAAGCGTCGCTGTGGCGAGCCCACTGAGGATCTCTCGTTTCCCAAATTCCATCGCCTGCTTGCGTCGAAAGCCGATGGACTCAAACAGCAGCTTGGCTGCGACCGGGTGCGGTTCTCAGTTGCGGTTGAGGGGGGCCACGTGAGTTTCAAGGCCCGTGCGGAAGACTAGCGTGGACCATCTGGTCCTAAAGAAAAAAGGCGACCACACTGGTCGCCTTTTTTCCTTGTGAGCTTACCGGACCCGTGACCGGAAGCAAGTCAGTGGCTTTGCTAAATGCAAGCCGGGGAGACACTACATCTTCGTTACTTTTTCAGCCTGAGGTCCCTTTGGGCCCTGGGTCACCTCAAACTCGACTTCCTGTCCCTCTTCGAGGGTCTTGAAGCCGTCGCCCTGGATAGCGCTATAGTGAACGAAAATGTCCGAAGAGCCTGGCTGCTCGATAAAACCATAACCCTTCGAATTGTTAAACCACTTGACCTTACCGGTTATTCTAGACATAACAACGAATCCTCCTAACGATTCGGTAAAACGGACGCAAAAGCACCATGGCTTTTACATCTACCAGGTTAATGCTTGTGAGCCGGGTCGCACCTTGAAGTGGTGCTAGACGGAAACACACAACCAACAAAAAATGCATGATGAACAGCGCGGGGAGCGCTAATTCAGCATGCACAGACTTACGGGGGCAAAACTAACGAAACTCATTGAACTAAAAGCTTGTGGATCGGAATGCGGGGTTTGAAACTGCCGCCCCGGCAACGACGGCGCATACTAAGCCAAACTTCCGCACCTGTCAAGCAAGAATTGTTTTACTGGTCCACAGCTAAGTTAAAGTGAAAGCTCAGGTTAAGAGCTCTACCTTGTTTTATTTCAACTCAATTCGTCGAAGTTACCCCCAGCGATTTGTTGCTCAACAGCAGATATTGAAGCGGATTAACCGGCTGATCGTTGATGCGGACCTCGTAGTGCAGATGTGGACCAGTGGACCGTCCGGTCGACCCGACTTTGCCGAGCAATTGGCCTCGCGACACTGTTTGATCGAGCTGCACGTCGATGCTCGAAAGATGGCCGTAGCGCGTTGTCAGGCCACCACCATGGTCCACAATAACGAGTTGTCCATAACCGTTTTGCCAACCCACAAACGACACGCGACCACTCGCGCCGGCAACCACCGGAGCACCGGGAGGAGCTTCGATGTCCTGGCCGGAGTGAAACTCGTACCCGCCACCGCCGAATGGATTGCGACGACCGCCAAAGCCGCCTTCAAGTGTGCCCTCAACGGGCCAGACGGTTGGCGTGTAGCCACGCTCGCGCAGGATAGCTTCATGAGCTCGCATGTCTTCCTCGAGCCGGCTCATTTTGGACGCGAGAGTAGCGTATGCCATCTCGTCGAGAGGCAGAGAAGGACCGCCGGTTCCGGGCAAGGGCACAGCGGCGTCAACGACGCCTGACTTCTCCGCAAGCTTGCGGGAGGTGTCTTCAACTTTCTCGACGCGGTTATTAAGTTTTTCGAGTTCCTGCCTCTGACGCTCGTTTTCCGCACGCAAACGTTGGTTTTCGAATTCGATTCGCAGGTGAGCGGCCTGTTGTGTCAGGCCATAGAGTCCATAAAAGAGGGCAACGCCAAGCAACAGCAGAAGTGCGCAGAAAATAGTAACGGATCTTTTTTCGACTCGAATTCGCTGGACTCGTGCACGGGAACGGGACGTGTGGGCAATGATAAAGGCGTAGAATCTGTCTTCTCTGGCCATCGGTAGTACTCCTGTTGCCTCGCAGAAAAGACGATGCGCAGCAACCGAAAAGCACAAACTCGCCCATAGCGATTTGCGCAGGTTACGGGGAAAGTTGTCTTTTTCTTAACTACTCGAGATTTGCAGCGGGTGGATTAAAAACCTCAAGGTCCCTCCGAGGTGAAATCCATCCGGCCGGTTCTGCAAGGCCCTGACCCTATCACACGGAAAATTTCGTTGCAACTTTGGAAGGGAAATGTAAGAAAATTAGCTGCGGATTTTCACGGAGTCAGCGGATAAAGAGATAGGTCCTATGTGTCTGATAGGACCTATTCCCGATTAGATTTCCGTGACCTCACGTCGCTTGCGAGAACGATCCTTGAGAATGGCGAGGACGATCATCACCAGGACAGCGACAAACACGACGACGATCGCGATCTTGAGCGCAAAGAGAAGGAAGCCGACCAGCATGATGAGCTGTTTGAGCAGTGCCACCACGACGAGTATCAGCGCGACGATGGCGCCGAGTCCGCCAAAACCTTTAAGAATGCCACTACAACACATAATTTAACCCCGTACGATCAATAAAACGTTTCAGGATCTCCGTTCAAACGGCAACGGAGTAACGTCGCGACGTGGGAGCTGCGTGGTTTCGCCAGTGCGAAAAGTAGCAGTCTCACCCGGTCTGCTGCCCGTAACAACCGACGGCGGCGGACGTCTCGAATCGAACCTGACGATACGATCCGACGAACGGCTCCGGCGAATGTAATCAAACAACATGTAAGCGCCGAGCGCAACGAGCGCCACCGGCAGAAGTTCTTTTATCGGCAATGTAACTCTCAGCAAAGTATGCAGGAGGAACAGTGTGCCGATGATGATCAGTGTAGTACCCCAAGCAACTGGATTGCCATAAAGACGCCGCGCAATCACATCGTCTTCCGCATCCGGCGCCAGACCTGCGCGCATCAACTGCGCGGTCCTGCACGCGTCAACGGCGGCGAAAAGCCAGGTGCCGAGCACTCCCAGAACAAAGAAGTGTACGCCCTGCGTCAATACAGCCATCTGAAAGAAGCTGGCGAAGATTGCGAAATGTACGATCGCTTTCGAAGTTTGACCGTTATAGGCAGCACCCAAACCCGGAACAAACGAAAGCAGCGTGGCGATAAACGGCGAGCTTTTTCTTCGCAGAATGCCTGATGTACTTGAGCTCGAGTGATGACGGAGCAGTTCAACTCCCGCCACTATGCAATCCTGACAAAACGGAAATCCGCGTACGCGATGGTCGCAGGCCGGGCACAACCAGCGTGCACACTGGTTACACTGAACCACCGCCGGATTTTTAGCATGGTAGCCGCAGTACATCATCTCTAAAACTATCTCCTAACCGGCTGTGCGCTTGTTCGTTCTGCCAATTGCAGACCTGCATCGTAAACACCACTGATCGAACCATCTGATGAAACAGTGCTGGTCAGAACCAGAATCGCCATCAGCAACATCGTGGCCACAGTAACCAGTTGCGGGGAGATAATCGGGTCAAGCCACAGGCGGAACCGCGAGGCAGCACGCGCCGTCCAGGGAGCTTTGATCTCCTGGGCCGTGACTGTTCCCAGCGTCGCCTGCAGAATTCTGTCGTTAAGACCTGCGGGCAGCGGCTTCTCTTCGGTAATGTACGTGTAGCAGGCTCCGATCGCTCTCACGACTTCACCGGGAAGTTCAGTGCAACGATCGCAGAGGGCGGCATGACGTTCCCAACGATGATAGAGATGAGCGGGCAGGAACCCGTCGAGGTAATCAGTCAGACACTCTTCGAATTCCTCGCACTTCATCGCAGTCTCGGGCATTGTTCTTTGCAGAATGCGTGCTTCGAGTTCTTTTGAAGGTGGAGGTACCGCCGCGGTCCGGCAAGCGTCGAGCGCGCTTCGGACCGCAGACAGAGTTTCATGACAGACCGGGCACTTCATCGCGTGCGCGGCCATAAGCCGGTTTGTTTCTGAACCGACTACACCCTCAATGTAATCGGTCAACAAGTTTTCGAAATCCACACAAAGCATCGTTGTCTTTTCGCTTCCTGCCGCTTTTTTCTTTTGCTCACTCCTTACGTCTGCCCACGTTCAGGAAGGAGCATTCTCAATTATGCCTCACTCATGGCAACAACTTTCATGCGCCGGAGAATCTTTGCCAATTCAATCCGGCCCCGATTGATTCGTGATTTAACAGTGCCTTCGGGGATCTTCAGCAGATCCACGATCTCCTGGTAACTCAGCTCTTCAATATCTCTGAGTATTACGCACGTCCGTAAATCAGGTGAAAGCTTGTCTATGCCTGCCTGCACCTGCGCTCCAAGCTCGCGTCGCTCCATCTCCTTCTGCACTGAGTTGCTGCGCGTGTGGAGATGGTAGCTGTGATCCGCAAGATCGTCTGCCATGTTGTCGTGCGGCGTGCGCTGTCGTTTCCGGTAATCATCGATAATGAGATTACGCGCAAGCCGCATTAACCAGTTTTGCAGATCGCCCTGCTTGGGGTCGTACTGATCCAAAGAACGATAAACCCTTACAAAAACTTCCTGAGTCAAATCTTCGGCTGTATCGGAGCGCGAGGTAAAACGGTAGGCGAGGTTATAGATGCGACGGGAATAGCTCTGAACGATCTCCTCCCAGGCCGCGCCGTCGCCCGCGCGACACCTGCGAACCAATTCGGCTCCTTCGCTCACTGCCAAAGCCTTAACAGCTCCCACTGTTCCTCTCCAGGTACCTGTAGCTCGGAAATCCTAAAAGGTGGCCAGACCTTTGTCAGGAGCGGTTTACGACAGGCACCAAACTAAAGTTCAGGCAAAGTTTACCCTAAACGTAGCCCGGACGCCTCCTTGGAGTGCGTCGGCCTGGCGCCCCTTTTAATCGCTCATGCTTGATCGAGACCAAAGCGCCGCCAGGTCGCCGCACTCCAAGGAGGTTTCGAATTCTGTCGGGATTTGTGCTCCTTTGCGGCCTTTCTTGCTCCTGACTGCTTGCATGTAGTAGGCTCTCGGACCGGCCCAATATGTTGTGGTCTTGACTTAG
>DASUPZ010000305.1:0-4481 GCA_036280855.1 Pyrinomonadaceae bacterium
ATCGAATACTAAAGCGGCGCCAGGCCGCCGCACTCCAAGGTGTTTTGTGCCGTTCGTTAGCATGGTTTATCATGCTCCGTTCCACTTTATTAACGGTAAATCGAGTACGACACCTATGAGTCAATCCCAACCGGCCGTTGCGCAACCTTCAGGCGTTCCACTGACCACTCTCTCCGAAGACGAGAGCATGTTTCGCTCCAGCGTGCGCGAATTCGCCGAAGGCGAGCTGCGCCCTCGCGTCGAGCACATGGACGAGGCAGCAAAACTCGATCCGGCGATTATCTCGCAGTGTTTCGACCTCGGCCTGATGGGTATCGAGACGCCGGACGAGTTTGGCGGAGCGGGAGCGAATTTCTTCACTGCCATTCTCGCGGTTGAAGAACTCTCGCGCGTCGATGCCTCCGTCGGAGTTTTTGTCGACGTGCAAAACACGCTCGTCAACAACGCTTTCATCCGCTGGGGCACGCCCGATCAGAAGAAGAAATACCTGACGCGGCTCGCCGCAGATACCGTCGGCGCTTACGCCTTGAGCGAACCCGGTTCCGGCTCAGACGCGTTTGCCATGCAGACTCGCGCCGTCGAAAAAGACGATCATTACGTGCTGAACGGCCGTAAGCTTTGGATCACAAACGGTATCGAAGCTGACATCTTCGTTCTATTCGCGAATGCAAATCCGGAAGCGGGCTATCGCGGCATCACGGCGTTCATCGTCGAAAAGAGTTTCCCGGGCTTTTCGATTGGAAAGAAGGAAAACAAACTCGGCATCCGTGCATCGTCAACTGTCGAGCTGATACTGGAAGACTGCCAGGTGCCGAAAGAAAACGTGCTGGGCGAGCCGGGCAAGGGTTACAAGATCTCGATCGAAACACTCAACGAAGGCCGCATCGGAATCGGCGCGCAGATGATCGGCATCGCCGCGGGCGCCCTCGAGAGCTCGCTGCTTTACACCGCGGAACGTCAACAGTTTGGAAAGTCGATCAACCAGTTTCAGGGAGTTCAATTTCAACTCGCCGAGATGGCGACGGAACTGGAAGCCGCGCGACTGATGGTTTACAACGCGGCGCGTATGAAAGACGCGGGTGTGAATTTTGTGAAGGAAGCGGCGATGGCGAAACTCTATTCGTCGCGTGTGGCCGAGCGCGTGAGCTCGAAGGCGATCGAGTTGTACGGCGGTTACGGATACGTGAAAGATTACCCGGTGGAGAAATACTGGCGCGACTCGAAGATCGGCGCGATTTACGAAGGCACGTCGAACATGCAGTTGCAGACGATCGCGAAACTCATCATCGGAAAATAGCCACAAAACGGCACGAACAGCACAAGTAAACTGTTTTGTGTTTGTGCGGCTGAAATAATGATATGAAGACTGATACTAAAGTACTGAAGCTGGTCCGCAAGAGCGACTCACCACACACAACTGATTCGCCTGAGCACGACGTGGAACTCGCGCACGAGTTGCCCGATCGCAAGTTGTTGCTCGACATGTATCGCACGATGTACCTCTCGCGGCGCATCGACGACAAGGAGATTCAACTCAAGGGGCAGAACCGGATCTTCTTTCAGATCAGTGGTGCGGGTCATGAGGCAGTGCTGACTGCCGCCGGTGTCGCGATGAAAGCCGGTTACGACTATTTCTATCCGTACTATCGCGATCGCGCACTCTGCTTACAACTCGGAATGACACCGCTCGAGATGCTGCTCTCCGCAGTCGGCGCCGAGGACGATCCAAACTCACACGGCCGCCAGATGCCTTCGCACTGGGGTCATAAAAAACTCAACATCGTTTCGCAATCGTCGCCGACAGGCACGCAAGTGCTGCAAGCTGTTGGTTGCGCGGAAGCGAGTTATCGCGGCCAGTTGATTCCCGAACTTCAGAAGATCATCAGCAATTTTCACGGTGACGAAGTCGTCTACGTTTCCCTCGGCGACGGCACCACGAGCCAGGGCGAATTCTGGGAAGCACTCAACACGGCGTCGAATCTGAAGCTGCCCGTGGTGATCCTGATTGAAGACAATGGATACGCGATCAGTGTTCCCGTCGAAGTGCAAACTCCCGGCGGCGACGTTTCGCGGCTCATCGAGAATTTCCCGTCGCTGTATTTGCAACGCTGCGACGGCACGGATCCGCTCGAGTCGTTGGAAGTGATGCGGCGGGCGGTGGCCTACTGCCGCCAGCGAAAAGGTCCGGCCGTGGTCCACGCCAAAGTTATCCGGCCGTATTCACACTCGCTTTCAGACGACGAAAAACTCTACCGTCCCGACGAAGAACGATCGAGTGACGCTGAACGCGATCCGGTAAAACGTTTCGGCGCGCTCCTGATCGAAGAAGGCGTGATCGATCAGGACGGACTGCAAAAGATCAAAGACGAAGTCGATCGTGAAGTGAACGATGCCGCCGACAAGGCGCTCGCCAGTCAACAACCTGCGCCCGAAACGGCGACTCACTACGTCTACTCACCCGACGTCGATCCCACGTCGAAAGAGTTTGACACTGAAGACGCCGTGCAGCTTTCAGGCAATGCGGGCACGATGGTCGATCTGATCAATCGTTGTCTCGAAACCGAGATGGCGCGCGATCCGCGCATCGTGGTGTTTGGCGAAGACGTGGCTGACTGTTCGCGCGAGCAGTACCTCGAAACCGTAAAAGGCAAGGGCGGCGTGTTCAAGGTCACGGCCAACCTGCAGCGTAAGTTTGGCGGCGCGCGCGTTTTCAATTCGCCTCTCGCCGAAGCAAACATCGTCGGGCGCGGCATCGGCCTGGCGACGCGTGGGATGAAACCCGTAGTCGAGATTCAATTCTTCGACTACATCTGGCCGGCGATGCACCAGATTCGCAACGAGCTGGCGTTGATGCGCTGGAGATCTGGAAACGACTGGAAGGCGCCGATGGTCATCCGCGTTCCCATCGGTGGTTACCTGAAAGGCGGTGCTGTTTATCACTCGCAATCAGGTGTTTCGACGTTCACGCAGATCCCGGGCTTGCGTGTGATCTATCCTTCGAATGCACTCGACGCAAACGGATTGCTTCGCACTGCGATTCGCTGTGACGATCCGGTGCTGTTTCTCGAACACAAACACCTTTACCGCCAGGCCTACAACAAGTCGCAGTATCCGGGTGAAGAGTTCATGATCCCGTTTGCCAAAGCGAAGAAGGTTCGCGAAGGCAAGGATCTGTCGATCATCACTTATGGCGCACTCGTCCAGCGTTCAGTCGTCGCGGCGAAGCAGATGGAGCAGCAGGGCGTGAGTGTTGAGATTATCGATCTGCGTAGTCTCCTTCCTTACGATTGGAACGCGATCGCGGAAACAGTGAAGAAGACCAACCGCGTGATCGTCGCGCATGAAGATACGTTGTCGTTTGGCTACGGCGCCGAGATCGCCGCGCGAATCACCGACGAACTATTCGAGTATCTCGATGCTCCGGTAAAGCGTGTTTGCGCGCTCGATACTTTTGTCGCTTACGCACCTCAACTCGAAGACGCGATCCTTCCGCAGGCTGCGGATGTGGCCAAGGCTATCGCGGAACTGAAATCCTACTGACACAGGATTGCAAGAACCGTAAATCTTGTAATTACTGTAGTTAGAGGGTACACCGTGTATTGATCTGTATCGCACAAACCCATCCTTTTTCCGCTATTCATTGAGCTTCCGTCCGGCATAAATGTTGCCCAAACAAACGTGCGCCTCTGCGCGTCTCCCCGGCATAGCTTCCCCCGACGACAATCAATCGCAATTGATTACACACAAGGAGGTACAACTGATGAGCAAACACGTATTGAGCGTTTTAGGCGCTGTGACGCTGACTCTGGCAATCGCCTCGATCGCTTTGGCACAGACGACAACTCAAACACAAACAACTGTCACCCAGACAGTGCAAAACCCTGACGGCACCTACACGATTATTGAGTATCCTGCGAAAAAAGAAGTGAAGATCACCCTGAACCCGGTAAACGTGACCGGAGCAAAAGGTGTCGCAACGATTCTCCGTGATGACGACGGCACGAGGATCAAACTCAATCTTATGGACGTCCCCGCGGACATGACTGCGCTGACGCTGTATGCAGTAGATGACAAAGGTGTAGTTACAGCACTGGGGCCAGTCGCGATCACAAACGGCAAGGGTGAATTTGCCGCGACCACGCCACTTTCGAGGTTTATGCTTGTGGCGTCGCCTGAACCTGCGTTGACGGCATACGACGCAAACACCGCCGTGGTGTTTAGAAGCGCAGTGCCGGAAGGCTTCGCGGTTATACCTTTCACCACTAATCCGTCAGGCGAAAGAGTGTCGGCCACAACGGCTCCGACCACGATGGCTCCGACGACTACCGCTCCGACGACTACTACTGCGGTGGTGACTCCGGCTGGACAAGTAGCAGCGACCACTTATGCTGCGCCGATGCTTAACATCCCGGCGTACAAGACCGGCGACGACACCAAAATCAAAGTAAACTTTACGGGTGCGTTGACGGGTGCTCGCGCAA
>DASUPZ010000306.1:0-8723 GCA_036280855.1 Pyrinomonadaceae bacterium
TCATCATCGAAGGCGCAGTTGTCGGTGCGATCGGCGCGGCGGCCGGCGTGGTTCTTGGTCTGGTCGCATGTTTCGTTGGCAACTACTTCAAGCTCGTCAGCCTGCCTGCTGATGTTTACTCGATCAGCAACGTGCCGTTGATCGCACAGCCGGGTGAAATCACGTTGGCGGCGGCACTCGCTTTCGCACTCAGCGTACTCGCAACGATCTATCCTGCTCGCACAGCGTCGCGCATGCGACCAGTCGAAGCCCTGCGCGACTCATGATCGATGTCGTAGATCTGAGAAAGAGTTTTGTCGCGCCGAATGGCGAGCGCCTGGAGGTATTGCGCGGCGTTACGTTCAAAGCGAACGCCGGAGAGAGCATCGCGATCACCGGCGCGTCAGGTTCGGGAAAATCCACGCTGCTTCACCTGCTCGGAGGTTTGGAGCAGCCCGACCACGGCACCATCATGCTGAATGGTAGCAACGTCCGGCGGCAGGACATCGGCTTCGTTTTCCAGTTTCACTACCTTCTGCCCGACCTTTCCGCGTTGGAAAACGTTGCGTTGCCATTACTGATCGCGCGCCACACGCGCCGCGAGGCATTTACCCGCGCCCTCGACTTTTTGAAACAATCGGACTTGGAAACCCGCGCAGATCACCCGGTTTCACATCTTTCAGGCGGCGAACAGCAGCGCGTCGCAGTGGCTCGGGCGCTCGTGACAGCACCAAAACTGTTGCTCGCCGACGAACCCACCGGCAACCTCGACCGCGCAATTGGGGAGAAGATAGGTCATACCCTCGTCAGTTATACTCGCGAACAGCAGGGAGTTGTCGTGATTGCGACTCACAGTCCTGTTCTGGCGAGGATGTGTGATCGCTCGCTGTTGCTTGAGGACGGACGGTGTAAATCCGTTTGATCATGATTCCCGGCTGAAAGATCGTAGTCGTTACGCGTTTTACGACTATAGGTTATAATGCCAGCCAGTTGCCGAGCATCGTTTAGACGGCACAGGTAATCATAAAGACGTTCTACTGAAACCAAGTATGTTTGAACGCTACACTGAAAAAGCGCGACGGGTTATTTTCTTCGCGCGCTACGAAGCGTCCCAGTTTGGCGCTCCTGCTATCGAGCCGGAGCACCTTTTGTTGGGTCTGATGCGTGAAGACAAGACCCTGACCGGGCGCTTTTTTCCGCGTGCCCAGGTTTCAATCGAGTCTATTCGCAAGGAGATCGAAGGACGCACCCTGCTGCGCGAAAAGATCTCAACTTCGGTCGAACTCCCGCTCGCACCTGAAACTAAACACGTTCTTGCTTACGCTCACGAGGAAAGCGATCGCTTACAGCATCGCCACATCGGCACCGAGCACTTGTTGCTCGGACTGCTGCGCGAAGAGCGTTCGATGGCCGCCGAGATTCTTTACGAACGCGGTCTCCGCCTGAACGCAGTTCGCGACGAGATTGCACGCCAATCAGGCGCCGATGCACGCACGTCACAAAAGAAAGACACACCACATCTCGTTGAGTTCTCCCGCGATCTAACTGACGACGCCTCCAACGACAAGCTGGATCCGTTGATTGGCCGCGAAGCCGAGATCGAACGCGTTGTTCAGATCCTTTGCCGCCGCACAAAGAACAATCCGGTTTTGATTGGTGAACCCGGCGTTGGCAAAACTGCGATCGTCGAAGGCCTCGCGCAGCGCATCGTGCGCGGCGATGTTCCTTCTTTCCTCGAGCACAAGCGAATACTTTCGCTCGATCTGTCGTTGATTGTTGCCGGCACGAAGTATCGAGGCCAGTTTGAAGAGCGCCTTAAACAGATCATGCGCGAGCTGGTTGAGAATCCGCAGTACATCGTCTTCATCGACGAATTGCACACCCTAGTCGGAGCAGGATCTGCCGAAGGCTCACTCGATGCCGCAAACATCTTGAAACCCGCGTTATCGCGTGGTGAGATTCAGTGCATCGGCGCAACGACTCCGGCTGAGTTTCGCAAGTCGATTGAGAAAGACCGATCGCTCGAACGACGTTTTCAGGCAGTGAAAGTCCCGCCTCCATCTGAAGCTGAAGCAGTCAGTATTCTTGATGGCGTGCGCGAGCGTTACGAGAGTTTTCACCAGGTCCGTTACACGGACGAGGCCCTCCAGGCCGCCGTTTACCAGTCGCATCGCTACATTCCAGATCGCTTCCTCCCTGACAAAGCAATCGACGTGATCGACGAAGCAGGCGCGCGCGTGAAGCTGCGTGTACGGCGCGAACAGGGCAATCTTGCCGATTGGAACGAGCTGAACGAATGGTCGCGATCCTACGGCGACACTTCGACCCAGCGCTTTCAGCATGAAGACGCCCTGGTGGCGGCGGAGGTCACACGCGACGACGTGGAAGACGTCATTGCTCGCTGGACCGGCATTCCAGTCAACTCGCTCAAAGAAGAAGAGACGCAAAAGCTGCTGCGGATCGAAGTCGAGCTCCACAAACGCGTCATCTCTCAACGTCCGGCAATTTCTGCACTCGCTCGCGCGATCAGGCGTTCGCGTGCCGGACTCAAGAACCCGTTGCGTCCAGTGGGTTCGTTCCTGTTTCTCGGTCCGACTGGTGTCGGCAAGACTGAAGTGGCCCGTTCCCTCGCGCAGTTTTTATTCACCAGCGAGCGCGCACTGATTCGGTTCGACATGTCGGAATTCATGGAGAAGCATTCCGTTTCTAAGCTGATCGGATCTCCTCCGGGATACGTTGGTCACGAAGAAGGTGGGCAGTTGACCGAACGTATCAAACGTTCGCCTTATTCAGTGTTGTTATTTGACGAGATCGAGAAGGCGCATCCGGACATTTTCAACATCCTGCTTCAGGTGTTCGAAGACGGCATACTTACTGACGCACTCGGCAACACGGTCGATTTCAAAAACACGATCATCATCATGACTTCAAACATCGGCGCCCGCTTCATTCAGAAGAAGGGCACGCTGGGTTTCCAGGCAAATACCGATGCGACGCGGGAGAAGATGGAAGAAATGGTGATGTCGTCAGTGCGGCAGACTTTCAATCCGGAGTTTATCAATCGTCTGGACGAGATCATTATCTTCGACCAGTTGCTTGACGCTGAGCTGCTGGAAGTCGTGCAGTTGCAACTTGATCAGATCAATAAGACGATGACGCGGCACGGGTTTGAGATCAAACTGACTGACGAGGCCAAGCGCTGGATTGTCGAGAAAACTTGCGCCGATCGTTTATACGGCGCGCGTCCGATCCGGCGTGCCTTGCAGAAATACGTTGAAGACCCCCTATCCGAGGCTTTGATTCAGGGTCAGCTCGAAGGCGCCACGTTGGTTGAAGTCTTCCTGAGCGGACAGGAACTTGATTTTCGTCCGGCCGGAATTGAGACCGCTGACGACGCCCTGTTGATCCACTGAGTTGCTGAAACCACAAAAGACACAAAGACACAAAAATCCGTCTGAAGTTGGCCGTTAAAAGATTGTGTCTTTGTGTCTTTGTGGTTAATGCTACTCTTTTGGATTTTCCCGTTTTTTACCTTATAATGCGCCACTTTGCTACTCAAGCTGGCAACTGGCTTTTCTGACAGGGAATCAAAGCTGCTGTCTTCGAACCAGTTCAGCACTCATAAGCTCCCCGAAGTTTCTGAGGCCCGGTAAGAACTACTGAGGGAATTGGTGCCTATGCACTCATATCGCGCGTTTCGGCTCTTGCTTTTGAGCCTGATGGTAGGAATCACTGCAACCTTCGCGATGCCGGGCCGCGTTACAGCCCAGCAGACCCAACCGCAACCGCAACGTCTCGTTGAAAGCGTCGACATCATAGGTAATCGTCGTCTGCGCAAAGACGACATTCTCTATTACATTCAAACGAGACCCGGCGACCCTTACAACGAAGAAACGATCCAGCGCGATTACCAGACGCTGCTTTCGCTGACGTTCTTCGATAAGACCGCCACGCGTGTGTTCACTGAAAACGGTCCACGCGGTGGTCTAAACGTCATCTTCGAAGTAAAAGAGCTGCCGATCATTCGTGACCTGACGTTTGAAGGTCTGAAGAGCGTTGCGGAATCCGATGTGCTCAGGGCGTTTCGCGAGCGGCGCGTCGGCGTTTCCAAAGAGAGTATCTACGACCCGGTCAAGGTCCGTACCGCGATCCGCGTGATCAAAGAACTACTCTCCGCGGGCGGTCATCCGAACGCCACTGTCGAGGAACGCACGGAAGAAGTTTCGGCAACGTCTCTCGCGATCACCTTCGACATAAACGAAGGCGACCGCGTTCGTGTAGTCGACATCCAGTTTGAAGGAAACACGGTTTTCAGCGATGGCGACTTGCGCGGCGCGATGAAGTACGTCAAGGAAGCCGGGCTGATCAGCCGGTTCAAGAGTACAGACATTCTCGATCGCGAGAAGCTCGACGTTGACCTTCGTCTCGTCGTCAACTACATGCGCTCGAAAGGTTATCTCCAGGCACGTAACGGTGAGCCGCGCATCGAGGGTGTCGGTCGACGCCGCACGGGTTTCCCGATCCTGCCGTTGCCGTTCCTTTCGTCAGTCGACGAAGGTTTGCGCGTGACGATCCCGATCATCGAAGGCAAGGTCTACCGTCTGGGTGAATTCAAAGTAGAAGGCAACTCAATCTTCTCGGAGGCACAGATCAGGGCAGTAATCGGTCTGAACCCCGGTGATATCGCCGATGGCGAGAAGGTCAGCAAGGGCCTCTTTGAAAACCTCAAGAAGTTTTACGGACAGCAGGGCTTCATCGAATACACCGCCGAGCCGGTCCCCACGTTCAAAGACAATCCGCAGAATCCAAACGAAGGCGTTGTCGACTTCACGGTCACAATCGAAGAAGGAAAACAGTTTACTCTCCGTCGTTTGGAGTTCATCGGAAACACGTTTACACGCGACAACGTGCTGCGTCGTGAAGTGCTCATCAACGAAGGCGACATCTATAACGACGTTTACTGGGAATACTCGGTGGTCAAGTTGAACCAGCTTGGCTACTTCAATCCCATCGACAAAGACAAAGACGTCGATCGCCGGACGAACGATGAAGAAGCGACTGTCGATCTGCAATTGAAAGTGAGCGAACGCGGTCGCCAGCAGATCTCGTTCAACGGCGGTATTTCGGGTATCGGCGGTTCGTTCTTCGGTCTCGAGTATTCGACCAACAACCTGCTCGGCCGCGGCGAAGTGCTCTCGTTCAACATTGCCGCCGGCAACCGCCAGCGCTCGTTCCAATTCTCGTTTACGGAGCCGTACATTCGCGACAGACCGATCAGCGCCGGCTTCTCGCTCTTCGCGTTCACGCAGAAGTTCTTCGGCGAGGGAACGTTCCTATCGCAGAACACCGAAGCGCAGGAAGATCTGTTTGGCTCGCAATTCAACTTTAACGCGATAGACGAGGCGAATCTGTTTACGAGGGATTCGTATGGCGCGTCGATCTTCGTCAGTGCGCCGTTGTCCGAGTTTTACCGGAAGCGAAGATTCACGCAGTTTTCGCGCATCGGTGCGTCGTACCAGTTGTCGTTGTCGTCGGTGAAAGATCCTGAGGCAAACCAGGATCCGACCAGCACTGCGTTCATCCCGGTGATCTACAGCCAGCCGAACATTCTGACGAGCCGCGCCACGTTGACCTTCTCGTACGACACCCGTAACGCGAGCATCGACCCGACGAGCGGTCGCGAGATTTCCGCTGCGGTTGCGCTCGCCGGATTGGGTGGCGACGTTCGCACTTACCAGCCGACGCTTTCCTACACCCAGTTCTTCCCGGTGCGCCGCAAGCGCTCGGAACGGCCTGAGGTGTTTGGCTTCCGCATTATCGCGGGCACTGTCGGAAGTTTCGCTACTACGCAGAAAGTTCGTGATGCAAATTCGCTTGCGTTCGTCGGCGGCGTTCCGATCTTCGAGCGTTTCTTCCTTGGCGACGAGTTTACGATTCGTGGTTACAACGTACGTTCCATCAGCCCGATTGCGCCGGTTGATACATTCATCACCTCGCGAAACGTCTTCGTGGGTGATAGCAACGGCTTGAATCCTAATGAGGTTCCCGGGCTCGAGGGTGCCGAGGCACTCGGGACGTTCACGGGCACTTCGGGGAGCAATGTTGCCGCGTTGCCGCGATCGTTCA
Source organism: Pyrinomonadaceae bacterium (assembly GCA_036280855.1). Lineage (GTDB taxonomy): Bacteria > Acidobacteriota > Blastocatellia > Pyrinomonadales > Pyrinomonadaceae > PSRF01. Next base: position 6,106 of record DASUPZ010000306.1, read on the forward strand.
CGTCTGTCGGCGGCGACACGCAGTTACTCGCAAACCTCGAATATCGAATTCCGATTATCAGCGATATCGTCAGCCTGGCGGCTTTCGCCGACATCGGCAGTGCGTTCAATCTTCGCACCAAGACCGACCAGACTTTCTCGAGTAACTTCCTGCCGGACCAGCCGTTTCTATCCACGGTGGGATCGCTGCCGTGCCCGAGGTTCAATCAGTTCGTCGCGATTACGTTGAGCTCGCTGGTGTTCTGTAATAACCCGAATCTCGCAGCCCAACCGTTTTTCGGTTCACTGGTCGCGCGTGATGGTCGCATCGTGACCACGGCCGAACTGGAAGCCGCACAAACCGGCGACGTCAACCCGTTGACCGGACTGCCGCGTGGGTTCCAGCCGGTGTTCCTGAGAGGCGAGGCTCAGACGAACAGTATCGTGCGATTGTCAGAGAGTTTGTTTGCGGGCATCGGCGACTACCGGACCAGCATGGGCATGGAGGTCAGAGTCCAGGTGCCGGTCATCAATGTACCGTTTCGTTTAATCTTTGCGTATAATCCGAATGCCCGGCCAAACCAAGTCATTGACGGGTTTCCGTTTTTCTTCAACGAACAAAAAAGAGTCGTTCGCTTCAGTGTCGGGCGTACCTTTTAATCGCTTGAGCCAACCCATGGCGGCTGGAATGACAACTAAGACTTTTGTCCAATCGCCCTCAACGTAAGGAGTAGTACAAGATAGTCATGAAAATAGCTCGTTTTTTCGCTGCGGCGGCCTTGCTGACGGCTTCTGCATTCGCCGTTTCAGCCCAACAACAGAACCCACAACGCCCGGCCAATCCCGCAGCGCCGCCTGCTACCGCGCCACAAACCGTGGCTGTGCCGGATAGCAAAATGGCGATGATCTATTCGGATGCGTTTCTCGATCCGAAAACTGGTATCGCGCGGTTCAACAGTGTGATGGCCACGCTGAACCGGGAGTTTCAGCCCCGTCAGGCTGAGCTGCAAGGGTTGCAGACCAAAATTCAGACATTGACCAAAGAGATCGAAGACACGCAGACCGTTGCCGATCCAAACGCGATTCGCCAGAAGAGAGATCAGCTGGCTCAGTTAAGTACCGACTTCAAACGCAGGGGCGAGGATGCCGAAGCTGCCTACGCAAAGCGACGCCAGGAGATCTTCCTGCCGCTGCAACAGGACATCGGTAAGGCGCTCGAAGCGTTTGCAAAAGCACGCGGTATTACCGTGATCGTTGATGGCAGCCAGGTGCCGTTTGTTTATGCAGCCGACAATATCGACATCACTCGTGCTTTCATTGCCGAGTTCAACACCAAGAACCCGGCGACTGCCGCAGCGACGCCTGCGCCGGCCCAGCCGTCGCAACCGTAGTCAAAACATGTACAGCAAATATTTCTTCCCGATCAGCGCTTTGATAGTCGTGGCATTCGCCACGACTATTTGCGCTCAGCAGCCTGCAGCAACACCGGCTGCACGGCCTGCGGCGACTCCAGCGCCTTCAGCGCCTGTTCAGGCGGCTGTGCCGGTGCCGGTCAGCAAAATGGCTGTTATCTACACGGACGCGTTTCTTGACCAGAAGACCGGCATCGCTAAATTCAATAGTGTACTTGCGAAACTGAACGGCGAGTTTAAGCAAATCAAAGATGAGCTCGACGGCATGCAGACGCGAGCAACAACGCTCGAAGCTGAAATCAACAACCTGCGCCAGAACGCGGCAACGCCGGTCGCGACGTTGCAAACGAAAATCGATCAATTGGATCAGTTGAAGAAGGATGCTCAGCGTAGGGGTGAAGACGCTCAAGCTTCGTACAATCGTCGCCGTCAAGAGCTTTTTCTTCCGTTGCAGGACGAGATTGGCAAAGCGCTCGAGGTTTTTGCAAAAGCCCGCGGCATCAACGTGATTATTGATGGAGCGCAGGTGCCTTTGCTCTACGCTGCCGAAAGCATCGACATTACACGCGCGTTTATTACTGAGTTCAACACGAAGAATCCTGTAACCGCAGCCACACCCACGCCGCCCGAATAAGGTTGTGCGTCTCGTGCTCATTCGATTGATTGCCGATTGCCCATTGCCAATTGCCGATTAGAAATCGGAAATCGGCATTCGGAAATCGGCAATGTTTTTGCTCATGGAAACAGTTCTCGATTCACTGGCCATCCAGAAGTTACTGCCGCATCGTTACCCGTTCCTTCTCGTCGATCGCATCATCGAGCTCGTACCCCGCGAAAGAATCGTTGGCATAAAGCAGGTTAGTATCAACGAGTCGTTTTTTCAGGGTCACTTTCCGGGCGCGCCTGTGATGCCGGGCGTGTTGGTGGTCGAGGCCCTCGCGCAGGTTGGAGCAGTGCTGGCGCTGCGTGAGATTGAAGATCGCGATCAGAAACTGGTGTTGTTTACAGGCATCAAGGAAGCACGTTTTCGCCGGCCCGTCGTGCCTGGCGATACGCTCGTGTTAGAGGTCACTGCTTTGCGCATCGGCTCGCGCGTGCAGCGCATGCGTGGCGAGGCGAGGGTGGAGGGGCAATTGGCCGCCGATGCCGAGATTATGAGCATCGTAGCTCCCCGAGAACAGGAATAGGTCCTATAAGACCTATACGGCTTATTTTTTTATAGGTCCTA
>DASUPZ010000307.1:0-10028 GCA_036280855.1 Pyrinomonadaceae bacterium
GGCCTCAAAGATTTTCTGACTGCTGCTCGTCGCGTCGGCCGCCATTCTCACGTTCCTTCGAGCCCTGGTAAAGGCCTTTTGTGCTGTTCTGTGCAATCCGCCTCCGACGAGCACTTCATTGGCATCGTCGATTTCGGAAATAGCCAGATCGGCCAACGTTTGAATTTGCGTCGTGTTGGTGGCGATCTTGATCCGGTTGATCAGGTCTCTCGCCGACCGTTCATTCTCAAGCACGTTGATGACACGCAGCATCGCCGCGACAGCGACAACCTCCGTTGCTTCAAGCCTGATACCATTAACCAAAGCCCCGAAGCCCGGGGCCTCATTGAACGCCCTGCTGTTATAAAAATCCACAGCGCCTTCAATTGTCTCGATCGAATTGTTATGGAAGAACGGACCAGTGTCGGCCGCTTCAACCAGCACCGGTGTATTGAACGAGCCGTTGCCGAAGCCGCCCGTTGGAGACACGCCGGTTTGGCCGAAGCCACCGTCCTGCGGATTGAGCTGTGCCGGTTGCACAAGATCGGCCGGCTGATTAGGCAGTCCCTCGACGTTGGTGTTGAAGTTGGCGTTCGCTCCGGGGAAGAAGAAATCGCTGGCACCCGCGTTCAGGTGACACAGGAAACACTTGCCTGCGCCCACGTCGGACCCGCCTAAAACCGATCCCGGGTTGTTAAATATCTCAACGCCTTTTCTTACGACTTCATTCCTGAACTTCGGTTGCATCGCAGCGAGATCCAGGTCTTGTCGACGACCGAGAGATTTTTGGAATGCCTCGAGGTCATCAAGCTCACCCGTCGTTGGTAGACGGAAGTCGCCGGGCGCTTGCCGGTTCAAGGTCTTCGGATAGTGCTGAACGACCGCGCCGATGATGAACTCGCGAAGAGTTCCAGTTCCCGGTGCACCGTCGCCGCCCCAGCCGGTTCTCTCGTTGGGCGGAGTAGATGTTCCATCCTGTGCCGGAATGCTGCCGTTAGGCAGTGGTGTAGCACCCGGCACGGCCGGAACCGGAGTCAGCGTGTTTTGCAGCAGCGCGAGAGTATGGGGCACGCCACGCATCACAAATTTACTCGGGAGATTATCGAAACCGTCCGGGTTCTCGAGAATCAATCCAAGTTTGCGCATGAGCACCGGGTTCTCGAAATTATTCGCGAGAGCCGGAACAAACTCGGCGACAAAGATCGGATCGTTCGGCGGAAGGTCATCGATGAATTCTGCATCGATCGTCAGGTTGCCGTCTTCGCGGTGACAGGTGCCGCAGGTTCGGCCATTCCCGTCGAATGTTTCGTTGAAGAAACTATTCCGGCCGCGCCTGATTGAGAAATGGAGCGCAGTCGTCGGATTCGGGTTTGGTCCGATTTGTGCCGATGCAGTCGGGCTGATCGCATCAACCACTCGCTGCAAAACTCCGCGGTTGTCGGACTCAGGAGTAACCGGATCAGCATCCGCCAACACTCCAAACTGTCCTTCTTGTTTGCTGCGATACAAACGATGGAAGTATGACGTTGTACCCATCAGGGTTCGATCTTCCATGGGGTTCTTGCCCGCCTTTGTGACAACGACAAGGTCCATGTTGAAGGTCTTGAATGCATCCTTGCCGAGGTCGACGGCCAGAGTTGCAGCCTTCTCTTCATGTTTCAAGCTACCTACGCGTAGCATGTTGTCGTCGGGCTCGAGACCGATGCTGCGGCCGGGAGCGCTATCAACCATCCAAACGTCCCATCCTTCATCTTTGGAAAGTCCACTGATTGCGACAGTCACCGTGCCGTCAACTAAGTTGAATTTCGCCAGACCATTGGCGTAGGAGTGACCAGTCGAGAGTCCCTTGAACCATCCCATGGCCAGGACCATGTTTTTGTCCCCGCCTTCCTTTTCATACTGCGTTTCCCATTCTTTGTAATTCGCATTGAGCGTTTCGAGAGTCCCAAAACCCATGCCGGCCAACGATGGGTCTGTTTCCGAAGACGCTTTGCCACTCAAAAAAAGTACGGGAAGCGCACAAGCTATTAGCAGACATGCTAACGTCAATAGCTTCAGTGCCTTGATCTTCATTAGAGCCTCCTCATGAGGTTTTTCGCACGTTTGTAACCCTACGTGGGCCAAGCCGGGTTAAAGCCGGACCAACGCATACACGTATCCCCGTCTGGAAAAACCAGAGATTCGCGTCGAAACTTTTGCCTGCTTGTTTTAACTGACCCTTGGCTCGAGAGTGGCTGGTACGAATGGAGGCTCAGTTGGCCCACATTTCGCGAACCAGGTTAAAAGCCAATGAGAGACGTTTCGGGAGTGAGACTCTTCTCTCAAATTTCTGGGACGGGTAGAGTATCCAGGCCACACGCCTGGAAAAAACACTTTGAGTGAGTAAACTTTCGCGAGGGTTGGGACGATAGTGCACGGTTGGTTTAACACCAACGCGCAATGCTGTCAAGAAAATTCTTAGTAGTGTCTCAGTTGAAATCCAAGCAATTACGCCGAAGGCGTTCGCTAATTTCAGCCCAAGGGTTGGAGCGCAGCGACAACCTTGGGTTAGATCACAAAATAGTCAGGGAACCTTGAAAAGGTTCGCCAACTGCTTAACCCTTTCAGGGTTGGTCGCGATGTTAAATTTATTCCCAGGGTTCTCGCGAACGCTCGAACCCCGGGCTGAAATTAGCGAACGCCTTCGGCGTTATTGATAGAATTCAAACTGAGACACTACCCTTCTTTATACAATCTTCAGAATGGACCACCTTTTTTAGCGCGCAGCTCCGGCGCCTTTCTCCATCAGCACCTGCGCAACTTCAGTGTGGCCCAGTTCGGAAGCCTTGAGCAAAGCCGTCTTGTTTTCGTTGTTCTGCGCATTCAGATCGGCGCCACGCTCCAGCAGGATTTTTATCGTGCCGGCGTGCCCGCCTTCAGCCGCGCCGATCAACGCAGTGTCGCCCTGGTTTGAACGCGCGTTCACGTCCGCGCCTTTTTCGATCAGAGCGAGCACAGGTTCTGAGTGCCCCTTAAACGCGGCGCGCATCAGCGAGGTCCAACCAGCGCTATCACGCGCATCTACCTGCGCGCCCTTGTTCAATAATGCCTTCACGATGCCGGTATGGTTTTCCCAGGCGGCAAACATCAATGCGGTCATGCCTCGATTGTCTTTCAGCTCGAGGTCCGGACCTTCCGCGAGCAGGAGATCGACGACTTCAGAGTGCCCTTTCCATGCGGCTGACATTAATGCCGTGCCGTTGTGCCGGTTTTTGGCATTGACGTCGGCGCCGTGATCCAGGAGGAGTTTGACTACCTCTACTTTATTGGCAAGCGATGCAACCATTAAGGGCGTTTGGCCGTCGCGCGTTCTGACTTCGGTGTCCATGCCCGCGTCGAGAAAGAGTTTTACGGCGGCTGCATTTCCATCGCGCGACTGGTCGATAAAGCTGGATTCAGCATATTCGATGTTCATCTGCGCCAGTTCCTGGCGTGCTTTATCGCTCCCGCCACACGCGGTCAGGGTTAGTGCAAGAGTGAGTAGTAACAGTAAGGGGCGATGCATAAGTTTTTCTCCTGCGAGGGGCGGATATTATACATGGACACGGATCCACGCGGATCAAGTGCGCGGATTTATCTGGCCAGGAGGCGCGTTATTAATCGAGCACGGTGAGGTACGCCTTCCATGGTCCAACGGCGTCGCCGTATTGCTTCGCCATGACGCGCACCACCTGCCGGATGTGGCCCAGATCGTGAACCACCCACGTGGCGAGTAACTGCTTCAGCGTCACGACACCAAGCTCGGGATGCTTGCCACGCTTCTCCAGTAACTCCGCTGTCAGGTTCATACTCTCCAACTGTTCAAGGCTGTGGGCACGCCGCCGCCCGAACGTGTAAAGCAGATCCGTCATTGAACGTCCCTTGAACTTCTCAAACATCGCAACACGATCGAACGGCTCGAAGGCTCTTTCCTCGCCATGGTCGAGAATGATCTTCGCACGCGGAATCCAGTCAGTCTCCTCGCCGTGGATCAGGTGTCCAACGATGTCGTAAGCACTCCACGTGTCCGTTCCCTCGTTCTGAATCAGCCACACATCAGGTAAATCACGTAAGAGCGACATAAGCGTCTCAGGTGTTCGTTCAAGCACGGCTGTAGCATGGTTAAGTTTGAATTCCATCAACACCTCCTGAATTAGCAATGCCAATCATATCAAGTGTCCTCATCCGTAGACTCCTCGGACGGCTGGTGAACACTTCCGTCGACGCTTGTAACGTTTTGGTGGCCCGGACGCATAAAGAGTGGCGTGGCTCAAGCTTTGCCTATTGCATTGTCAGTCAAGGTCAGTCGAAAATGTCACTCATGACGCCAACGAAGGAGACTCACATGAAAGCACGTTGGTTTACCCTGCCAATCACTACCCTGGTGATCATCAGCACCGCATTTGCTCTAAGCGCGAACCCGCGTGCCTCATCATGGACCACTACAGACCAAACCGCCGAAGCACTCGCTACGAAAAGCGGTTGCCTCGAATGCCACAGCGTTGACAAGAAAGTCACTGGCCCAGCGTTTCACGACGTCGCCGCCAGGTACAAAGACGATCCGCAAGCCCGCAGCAAGCTGATCGAAAAGGTCAAGAAAGGCGGCAAGGGAAACTGGATTGAGGTCACCCGCGGTGTACCGATGCCTCCGCACGATAAGATCGTCTCCGATACTGACATCGCCCGCCTCGTTGACTGGGTGCTCACGCGTTAACAACTGAATACTAAAGGAGTTGGTCCAATGAAACCCACATCCGTGTGGAACCGTCTTGCCTACGTGTTCCTCTGTGCCGTCATCGTGTTTTTACTTACCGTCGTGCTATTCGCCGATCCTCCAGCCGACGGCAACTTGAAAGTCATGAAGATGGGGCTCGGCTCAGGCCTCGTCACATCCAATCCTGCCGGCATCAATTGTGGCGGTGATTGCGATGAGACTTTCTCCGCCGCAGCTCCGGTCCAGATCACCGCGAGCCCCGATCCCGGTTCAACTTTCGTCGGCTGGGACGTGGACGCAGACGGCGACACGACGACGACACCCGACTGCCCAGGCACGACCAATCCCTGCACGTTGACGATGAACGCGCATCGTTCCGTTCGTCCTGTGTTTCAGCGCACGACGCCGATAGCGCCGATGAGAGTTTTCGACACAACCACTAACGCTCCCAGCACACGGACCTATGGTGAAACCGACTTTCTCAATCTCAACGAAGTGATCCGGCCCGAGGACATCCAGGCTTATCTCACTGCAAACCCCGATGTTAACTCCGCACCCGAGTTCGTCGCTGCATTGCCACCCGAGTTCAAACAAAACTGGATCCTGATGTCGCGTTCCGAGAGCCTGCAAATCGGCACGGCCGAGATGCCTCGCATACTCATGCCCAGTCGCGACGCGCGCTTTGTGTTCACGATAGGCATGAGAGAACACAGCTCGTATCCCGGTGGACACCGCGACGCCATCGAGTACATGCAATGGGATGCAACGCAAAAGAATTTTCGCTTCCATGAGATCGTGCTGAATCCGATTGGAGCGATGGATACAGACGGAGACGGTATCGGCGTCATAGCTGCACGGCCGAGAACAGTGAGCGTAGATGACGACAAATGCTCGAAATGTCATTCGACCCGGAATGTTCCAAGTCTCGATCGCACGGTTACTCCGCATGTGCCTGGTCCAAATGTGGGCACGGACGGAATTCCTCCGGGTACGGTGCAATCGAAAAACAAACCCAACTGGGATACATACGACAGTTGGGGCGGCATGCTGCCGTTCAATCGAGATCGTATTTACCAGGGTTCCGTGGAGGCTGCCTCGTTTCGTACGTTCTTCAATCCGTGGACATGGAGAACAAACGATTTCGTACGCCAGATTATCGAGCAGTTGAGACTGCAACCACCCGGAACGACTACGCAAGATCAGATAACTCGCAGGCGGGGCGGACTACACGACGGCCACGTCAATTTCGCTTTCGATCCCGTTGCATCGCGGCCCGTGCTTGCGGAACCATCACCATCACCTCTGTCAGACGCATCAATCTCAACTGCCTACGAATTCAATCGTGTCGCAGGAACGGGTGCTACTTCGAATGTAATCAGGGGTGGTCCATTCGTGCTGCTGCACCATACGACTGACGTCTCGGGAACAGGAGTTGGCGTTGAAGGGCGCGGCGTGCAGTTCTTCGATCTTCTCGGCGGGGGAGACGGGGTTCTCAATGGCTTTCCTAATCAGACGCGAATCGCTGATGAAATAGTCAATCATCGCTATATCACCGGAAGTGTGGATGTGAATACGCAGGTGGTGCCCTTAGCGCTTGCCCTCACACGTTTGCAACCCTGTCTCGTGATTAGCGGGTCGAGTATTGTGGAGAATCCCGCCATCAGTCCCGCACTGCCCGATTTTGATGTCGATCTGAGTTTCTTTAACGCGCGAAACGGCATGACCATCAGCCAGCTTGTTGCAGACACGCAAGCTCGTGTGCAGAGTGTGCCGCGCAGAAAAGCAGACATACAGAAATTAACAGTTCATAGAACCGGCGATGTCTATACAACCGGCGCTGATCCAGCCGGCGGCGAGATTCAGCAATATGGCGCTACCACAGCGCAGGGAGCAGCAGACACCGGTCTACCGCGCCTGCGACAGGAAGTGTTTCGCCGTCCGCTCGATTTAGGCGACGGTGATACCGATGGAGTGATGGGCGGAATCTATGTCGATCGCGAAGACTATGACTTCAACATAAATCGCGTCGCTCTCTACCGTTACTTCCTGGAGCCCCTCGGTATTTCCGTGGATAAATGGTCCATGGGTGTGCGTGGACGGTCGCGCACGTACAGCTTTGCGGACGTCTTTGGAAGTTACCGAACCGTGTTTATACCGGCGTTCGAAGCGAAACTGGGAAGCGCTCCGGATTGCGCTACGTTGATCCCGATGGTCGAGAGTTTTATTACCTCATTGCCGCCGGCTGACGGACCGATGGCAATGCCGAAGTACACAGACGTGCAGCGGATTTTTAATAAGAGCTGTATCGAGTGTCACGGCGGGTTGGATTATCCACCGTATCAAAACTTCGGAAGCGGTTTGTTTGATCTGTCCGAGAACGAAGATCCTCCTGCCGGCGACGATCGTCTCGATCGCTCGCATGCACTCGTAATGACCGGTTACGTGACGGCTGATCCGCGAACGAGTTTTCTGTACCAGCGAATCTGCGAGGGTGCATCGACGCTTCCGGATGCAAACACGCCTTGTCCCGTGCCAACGCCGGGCGTTGATAACGAAAACTGTCCGTTTGGAATCATGCCCTGCGGTGGTCCACGGCTCAGTCACGCAGACATCGCAACGATACGACGCTGGATCATCGGCGGGGCTCCAAACACACGCGGCGATCCGCACATTCAAACAATCAACGGCGTCAACTACGACTTCCAAAGCGCCGGCGAGTTTGTGTTGCTGCGCGGGGAGAACCTCGAGATCCAGTCGCGCCAGGTTGCTGTTGAAACCAATGGTCCACTTGGTCCAAACGGCCACACTGGTCTCAGCTCCTGTCCGAGTCTGAACAACGCTGTAGCAATCAAGGTCGGCAAACACCGGATCACTTATCAACCACATATAAGCGGTGAGCCTAATCCCGAAGGGATGCAACTGCGCATCGACGGTAAAGAGGCGCGCCTGACTCGCGACGGAATCGTACTCGACTCAGGCGGACGAATCATCCAGACGACGGCTCCGGGTGGTATCCAGATCGAGGCGCCGGGCGGCACCGTGATCGTCGTCACTCCTGGTTTTTGGAATCACTACCAGGTTTGGTACCTCAACATCGACGTTCGCAACGCACGTGCGACCGACGGTGTGATGGGTGCGATTGCGCCGGGCAACTGGCTGCCGGCGCTGCCGGATGGAATGTCGCTTGGTCCAAGACCAAGGGATTTACATCAGCGGTACGTTGATCTTTACGAGAAATTTGAAACTGCATGGCGCGTCAACGACCAGTCGACGCTCTTCGACTACGCGCCGGGCACTTCAACCGCGTCTTTCACGATCGAGAGTTGGCCCATAGAAAATCCACAGCAGTGCACGGTGCCGATGCGTGTACCCAGTGGACCAATCTCGAATACTCCACCCAAAGCGCTTTCGTCTGAAGAAGCCCAGCAACATTGCGCGGCGATCGTCGACGGCACGACCAAAGCAAACTGTATTGCGGACGTGATGGCGACCGGAGAACCGAAATTTGCCGAAACCTATCTGCGTGGTCAGCAGATCGAACGCAACGGGACGCCTGCGCCGCCGGTGCTCGGTTTTCCGGAACGTTTCAAGACCGACGTCAAATTACCGCTCGAGTTCACCTGGGACAGAGCTGCAGACAAGGACGGCGATCCGGTGACCTACAAGCATTGCGTGTGGGACGTCAAAGAGCCGTTCCACCTGAATAAGTGTGTTGTGTCGACAGGACAAACGACCACTTCGTTCCGCAGCGGGCGGTTCTTCTATCCGCTCCTGATCCTGCTGATCGGGCTGCTGTTGCTCTTGTTGCTTTTCTTCCTCGGATTCAGAAGAAGGCCATGGGTGCTGGCGGCGATCACATTCGTGATTCTGGTTGGCGTGGTTTTCGCATTCTATATGAAGCGAGGCGCAAACCCGCAAACACTAACGGCGCAATCCGTTTCGCCACTGCAGGCAGGTAAAGCCTATTACTGGAAGGTCATCGTGGAAGACGGTAAGGGCGGAACTGTCGAAAGCGAGACGCGCCGGTTCGACGTGGTACAGGATTAACAGAAAACCGTAGACAGGATTGCAGGATTTTCAAAAAATCTTGTAAATCTTGAGAATCCTGTAATCCTGTCAATAGATCGTGAATCTTAATTGCTGCGAGGCGCTTGCTGCCGCGGTTTTGTCGTTGATCGTCACGTCCAGAACGTAATCACCCGGCGCGAGGCTGCTCAATGGAAACTCGCCGGTGTAGACCTTATCCGCGTTTATCTTGATCTCCGGCGGGGCGATCACAGCTTCAGTGCCACGCATCACTTTGATTTGCGCCGTCAGGTGCAGCGGTGACGCGGCGTTGTACATGTAAGTCGTGAAACGCATGCGCGAGCTGCGCGCAAAGAGCCCGCTCGCGTTCACACCGACCTGTGCGCTGCCTGTCGCGGGAATCTCGCCCAGGAACAAACTGCTGATCGCAAACGTGCCCGCTTTGAGCTTCGGAATCTCGATCCACTCCATGGTGTTGGTCAGCTTCGTGGTCCCTCTTTCGTACGCGAGCACACGAACCTGGTACAGCCCGGGCGGCAAGTCAACCTGGTGGTTAACAGTCGCATAAGCAGGCGGGGCCTGCGCTCCCGTTCGCGGGACCTCGATTCGTTGTTTGAAACTCCCGACGCCCTTGCCTTTACTATCAAACACTGCACCCAACACGTTCACAACCATCGTCCCTGAACCGCCGTCATACGAGCGCGCGCTCAACTGAACGGACGACGTTAGCTGCATCGCGTTCGCTGACGCTTGCTTGTATCCCAGGCCGAGTGCGGCTCGCAGTTCGTCGCTTGAAGTTTCAGTTACACCAAGCGTGTTTGTGCCTTCGAGCGTCGCGGTCGCATCGACCTTCGGCTCCGACTTCACGTCCGACTTCCCGGGCGGTGGTCCAAGATAACCTCGTCGCAACTTTACTTTCAGCTCAGGCCGGCCTGCGATTGTCACTTTTATTTTCGAGAAGTTCGACGCGCGTTGTGCTTCGCTCACCGGTCGCCATGCGAGCAGGTAGTAGCGCGAAGTTTCGTCGAGCCCCTGGCGCAGTTGATCTTCGAGCGCGTTTGAGTTGAGCAGCGCGCGCCCACCTGTGTCGGCGGCGAGTGCGTGCAGCGGTTCCTGTACGAAAGTCCGCTCGCCGCTCATCCTGTTCTGAAAAATACCGGTGGCATCAAAGCCGCCTGCATTACCGGCGTCGAACATCGAGTCGACAGTTAGACCACGCGGATCCATCGAGTAGATGACAACTCCACTTCGTGCCGCGGAACTCGTCGCACGGCGTAGCATCATCGTGAAA
>DASUPZ010000308.1:0-15089 GCA_036280855.1 Pyrinomonadaceae bacterium
GGGTGGTTCTTCAGGAGGATCGGCTGCAGCCGTCGCTGCCGGTATCGTGCCGGTCGCTCTCGGTTCCGACACGGGCGGATCCGTTCGTCAGCCGGCATCACTATGTGGTGTGCTCGGGCTGAAACCGACTTACGGTCGCAACTCTCGCTATGGTCTCGTGGCGTTTGCGTCGTCGTTGGACCAGATAGGTGTGTTTGCTCGCAAGACTGAGGACGTCGCACGCGTGCTTGGCGTTATCGCGGGCCGAGATCCACGCGATTCAACCACCGCTGACGTTCCGGTTCCCGATTACAACGCATCGTTGATCGGAGATCTGAAAGGTGCTCGTCTCGGATTTCCGCGCACACTCTTCGGCAAAGGACTCGACGATGAAGTGAAGAATTCCGTCGAGAGCGTGGTTGACGTTTATCGTGAACTCGGCGCTGAGATCGTCGACGTCGAACTGCCCCACGCAGGTTACGCAATCGCCGTCTACTACATCATCGCGACCGCCGAAGCGTCTTCGAACCTCGCACGTTTCGACGGCGTGCGTTACGGATTTCGTGCGGAAGAGACGCCGGAGCTACGCCAGATGTATCGCAAAACGCGCGCGGAAGGATTTGGCGCCGAAGTAAAACGTCGCATCATGCTCGGCACGTACGTGCTCTCCGCGGGTTATTACGATGCCTACTATCGCAAGGCCCAGCAGGTGCGAACGCTGATCGAAAACGACTTCCTCAATGCGTTTAAGAACTGCGACGCGATCATCACGCCAACGTCGCCGACGCCTGCTTTTGCGATTGGAGAAAAGGTGGACGATCCCCTCGCGATGTATCTGAACGATATCTACACCGTGACAGCAAACCTTGCGGGTGTTCCCGGGATCAGCGTGCCGTGTGGTCTATCGTCGGAACGTTTGCCGATCGGATACCAGTTGATTGGCCCATACTGGTCTGAGGCGGTGCTGCTGAAATTAGCCCATGCTTACGAAGAGGTAAGGCCGTTTACGGAAAGGCCGCGGATTAACGCGGATTTCCGCTAATCTGAGGAGGTTTTCGTCGATCCGCTTTATCCGGAATGAGATCGCCGGTAAAGAGTTCGACGACGTTTTTTGCAGTTCCCACCACCGGCGTAACGTCCAGTCCGACGTGAAGCGCGCCCGGCAGCAGTCCCTTTTTCTTAATCTCATAGCCCGCCAGCCCGGCTGCAAAAAGCGCGCCGACGACAGGAATGGGTTTGATGAGGCGCTTGGCAATACGCCAGCCACCGGCCCTGATAATTTTGCGTTTGAGTGTGGTCATACCGTTTTCGATAAAATCATAAATATCGTTCAGAGTTCAAGCTTTAGCTTGCCATCCCAGAGCGCAACCTGAAGGTTGAACTCTAAACGTGATAGCATGTTTTCGATGCGACTCAAGCTCTGTTGGTTTGTATCCGTACTCGTTGTTCTCATCTCGATGCTTTCGTGCCGGCCCGGTGCGAGTAGCAGTAACCGTCTGCTGGTCTACACACCGCACGGCCAGGATCTCCTGCGAGATTTTATCGCGCGCTACAAGCAGCGTTATCCCGATGCTGACGTCCAGTTTCTCGACATGGGTTCGCGCGAGGTCCTCGAACGCGTGCGCGTCGAGCGAAACCGGCCGCAGGCAGACCTCTGGTGGGGCGCTTCACATATGACCTTTCAAACCGCGGCGGATGAAAATCTGCTGCTGGAGTTTCGCCCGAGCTGGGCTGATAAAACTCCCGCATCCGCGCGTGATGCAAACGATCGCTGGTACGGCACGTACGAAACACCGCAAGTGATCGCTTACAACAGCGAAGCAGTCAGCGCTGAGGAAGCCCCGCGCGACTGGGACGACGTGATCGATCCGAAGTGGCGCGACAAAGTTCTGATCCGCAACCCTAATCCTTCAGACACGATGCGCACCATCTTCGGCGCGATGATCTGGAGGTTTCAGAAAGACACCGGCGGTCCGGACGCGGGCTACGACTGGTTGCGAAAGCTCGACGCTAACGTTCACGAATACACGGCCGACGGCACGCTGCTCATGCAGAAACTCGCGCGACGCGAAGGTCTCGTGACGCTGTGGGACATGCCTGATGTGCGTCTCTATAAAGAACAGAAGAATTTTCCGGTGGGCTACAACGTGCCGTCGAGTGGCACTCCCGTGATTACAGACGGCATCGCCATCGTCCGTGGCGGACCAAACCTGGAAGAAGCGAAACGCTTTTACGAGTTTGTTACGACACAGGAGAGTTTGGTTCACGCGGCGCACAAGTATTACCGCATTCCGGTCCGCACCGATCTCGATCGCGCGCAACTGCCCGCATGGATGAACGAGCCTTTCACGCGCTTGCCGCTCGATTGGGAGCTGTTGCGAAAAAATGGTGGTGATTGGTTAAGATACTGGGACACGCAAATCCGGGATCGGAACTAATCCTGCTAATCCTGTACGATGGCGCTTCTATCTCTTAAGAATGTTAGTCGTGCTTTTGGATCGACGAAAGCTGTGTCTGACGTGTCGTTGGACGTGGCCCAGGGTGAGTTTTTTGGGCTGCTTGGACCATCGGGCTGCGGCAAGACGACGACACTGCGAATGATCGCGGGACTGGAAAATCCTGACTCCGGTTCGATCGAGTTTCAGGGTGCAGACATCACCAACCTGCCTCCCGAACGTCGCGGCTTCGGCATGGTCTTTCAAAACTACGCGCTCTTCCCTCACCTGAACGTCTTCGAAAATGTGGCCTTCGGTCTGCGAGCGCGTCACAAAACGAAATCCGAAATGGCAGACCGCGTGGCGAGCGCGCTCGAGCTGGTCCAGCTTCCCGGCTATGAAAAACGCGCCGTCGATCAACTTTCCGGCGGTCAACAACAACGCGTCGCCATCGCGCGCGCAATCGCGATCGAGCCCGCGCTGCTGCTGTTTGACGAGCCACTTTCGAATCTCGACGTCTCGCTTCGCGAAGAAACTCGCAGCGAACTCCGCGAACTCGTAACGCGTCTCGGCCTCACGGCGGTTTACGTCACGCACGATCAGGAAGAAGCGTTTGCACTCTGCGATCGCATCAGCGTCATGGTCGGCGGGAAACTCATGCAAACCGGCCGGCCACGCGAACTCTATGAAGAGCCTGCGGAGATTTCAGTCGCGAGTTTTCTCGGCAGAAACAACCTGATCAAAGCCATGCGGTTGAGTTCGAGTAAAACTTCCGACGGCGAATTCAAGACGCTCGAGGGTGGGCACACGCTTCACCTCGCAGTCAAACATGCCGATCTTACTCCGTTGAACAAACCCGTCTTCCTCGCGATTCGCCCGGAGCACGTTCAACTCAGCAATAACGACAACTCGACCGAAAACTCCTTGCGCGGCAACATTCGCGAGATTGTTTTCGCAGGCGCGACCTCAACCGTGCGTGTCGATGCGGGGGGGTTGTTACTCGAAGCACTCGTGCTGCGCACTGATGGACTCAGTGTCGACCAGGAATGCTGCGTCGTGCTTCCGAAGAACCAGTTAACACTCCTCAAAAACGGACACGGATGAACGCGGATCGAAGAACGCGGATCCGGTTTTCGTGGACGTTTGCAGCACTGGTCCTCATCACCGCCGTGGTGCTGATCTACGGCGTTGTTTATCCGAATCTGTCAGTTGTAGTCACGTCGTTTCAAAGAGCCGGAAGTTGGACACTCGCGAACTATCGCGAACTGTTGTCACAACGGATCGTGATCGAAGCGATCGTCAGCAGTCTTGGGTTATCGATCGGGACTGTTGTGCTGTGTGCGATCGTCGGCGTGCCGCTCGCGTTCCTGTTTGAGCGCTTCAGCTTTCCGGGAAGGCGTGTGTTTGCGGCGCTTGCGGCACTGCCGCTCGTGCTGCCTCCACTCGTTGGCACCGTCGCTTTCATTTTTCTGTTTGGCGAGTCGGGTATTCTGGCTCACGGCATTCAGAATCTTTTCGCGCTCGAGAGTTCACCGTGGCGTCTGCGCGGCTGGACCGCCTTGCTGCTGTTTCATACCTACACGATGTACCCGTTTTTCTACGTGCTCACGGGAGCGGGGCTCAGGCGAATCGATGCAAGTCTCGCCGAAGCGGCGCGGAGTTTGGGTGCTTCGAGAAGTGTGGTGCTCCGGCGCGTGCTGTTGCCACAACTCACTCCGTCACTACTTGCCGCCGCGTTGTTGACGTTCATGACGTCGATGGCGTCATTCAGTGCACCGCTGTTTTTCGGAGGTGACGTTCGCGTGCTGACGCTCGAGATCTTCACGGCGCGGCAGCGTGGCGACGTCGTGATCGCCGTGACTGAAACGGTCATACTCGCGATCATCTCGCTTGGCGCACTGATCTTCTTCCAACGTTACGAGGGCACACGAAGGTTCGCCGCAGCAGCAATGAAAGGTGCGCCTCGCCGGCGTGTGAGCATCACGAGCGGCAAAGCGCGAGCGCTTGCAACGATCGTGGCGGTCCTGTTCGCACTTGTCCTCGTAGCGCCCGTAGCGACGTTATTCCTGGTGAGTTTCGCACGTGAAGGATCATGGACGACGCAGACCTTTCCGTCTGCCTACACACTCGAGAATTACCAGCGACTGTTTGGCGATGCGTACGCCGCGGAAGTGTTTTTCAATAGCGTTACAATGTCGGCAATTGCGGCGGTTGCCGCTCTCGTCTGGAGTTTTTGCATCGTCACCCTTTTGAGGCGCCGCCGGGACGAACGGAAATTCGCAGGAGAAGGATGGCGGCGATTGCTGTCGCTCATGGTTTTAATCCCGTGGGCATTGCCCGGCACCGTGGTGGCTGTTTCCGTGGCCGAAGCGTACGGACAACCGAGTGCGTTGCTGGGCTCGTTTGTCCTCGTAGGAACGTTCTGGATCCTGCCCGTGGTTTACTTTTTACGATTCATGCCCCTCGTCGTGCGTGCGCTTCAGGCAAGCATGGAACAACTCGACCCGACGCTCGAAGAGGCTGCAGGTTCGCTCGGCGCACGTGCGTGGCAGAGGTTTACGCGCGTGACGCTGCCGCTCGTTTGGCCGGGCGCGGTCGCTGGGACGCTGCTGGCATTTGTGATCGCGTTAGGCGAATATGTAGCTTCAGTGCTCGTGTTTGTTCCTGCGAATCGACCCATTTCGATTGCGATTGCATCAGAGTTGCGAGACTTCAATCTCGGGGCTGCGGCAGCGTACGGGGTTGTTTTGATCGTGATCATCTCGATCAGTATGTTCGTCGCAGGAAAATTGGAAAGGTTGCGAGGTTAGAGTATGAGACTGAAAAACCAGCCACAGATTACACGGATCACACGGATTAGAAAAAATCTGCGTTATCTGTGGCTGGTTTTTGTAGCGTTGTTGGTGATTGTTCCACCGGCCCACTCAAATGCTGAGAATGCAGAACTCCACCAGGCGCTGCTCGATCTTACGAATCCGTGGACGGTGATGTGTGTCGCCGCGCATCCCGACGATGAAGACGGCAGCACGCTCACGATTCTCCGTCGCAAATACGGCATCCACACCGTCTCGCTTTTCTCGACGTTCGGCGAAGGCGGACAGAACGCGGTCGGTCCCGAACTCTACGAAGAGCTCGGCGTCATTCGTGCACGCGAAACAATGGCCGCATCGGAAGTGCAGGGTTCGCAACCACACTTTCTCGGCTTCCGGGATTTCGGTTTTTCAAAGTCGGCTGAAGAGACGTTTCGCGCGTGGGGTGAAAAAGAGTTACTGCGCCGGATGGTCTTGCAAATCCGCCTGCTTCGCCCCGATGTGATCATCACAAATCACGACACCACGAGCGGTCACGGTCATCACCAGGCAACCGGACGCATCGTGCAGCAGGCTTTCTTTGACGCAGGCGATCCGAAGATTTTTCCGGAACAGTTGGCCCAAACGGCCGCGTGGCAACCGCAACGACTCTTCGTCCGTTCTCGCGCTGCTCAAACGGAAACACCATCAGGTCCCGAAGCGCCGCCGCAATTCATTACACTCGATCCGAACGAAATGGATCCCGTTCGCGGAGTGACGTACGCGCAACAGGCATTGTCGGGTTTGCACAAACACGCGACTCAGGGACCGTGGCCGAAGACTGTGCCGGCCGGCGGCGCGCGACCCATTCGCTATAATCTCGTGAAGCAGGTTCAATCCGCCGCACCGCTTCCGGCAAACGCAAAAACACCGGTTGACGGTTTGCAGTTGAACGAACAAGTCGCTGCCAAGCTGGTTCCTCCAACCATTGAACAAAAGCCTCTGACTGAATACGTCGATCGACGTCTCGAGGTGCTGGTTGCGCTCATGAACGCGCGCCGTCGCGGCGCTTTCACAGCGCCGAAGGAAGTGGTGGATCGGGATCCGCATCGCTTCAAACTGATGGCGTCGCGTTTCAACAAAGCCCTTGCGGCTGCGACTGGCGCATCGGTCGGACTGAGCGCGGAAAGCTCGGCCCTTATTCCCGGTGAAGAAGCTCGACTCATCGCAGTAGTTTCAAACTCAGGGCCGGCCGAGGTCCAGATCAGGGAGCTGAAGTTCCGCGGCTTCGGTGTTGAGCGACCCCTCGACACTGCTGACAAGATGTTGCCCGAAACCGACGCTCCAGCAGAGATAAAAATCACGCCACCGAAAGCTGCCCGCCTGAGTGTTCCCTCTTCGGAACATCTCTATGACGGCCGGCTGTTTGGCGAACCGTTGCGACTCCAGGCCGAACTCGCCATCGAAGGGGTTACGTTTACAGTCGAGAACGAAACTCGACGTGACGTTGTGCCTCCGGTGGAGATTGTTGAAGTCGAGCCGTCGCCTTACGTGAGTACCCCTGCGACTTCTCAGAAGCCACTCGATTTCCGAGTCACGTTGAAGAACCACCGGCGCTCTGACTTTCGTGGACTCTTGCGTGTCAGCGGTAAGAGTCTGGAGACAGGTCGGGAGATCAATCTCCAACCAAACGCAACTGAGACTTCCAACATCGTGGTGCGAACGACGCTGCCGCTAAGCCAGCAGATCCAGGGCTCGACCGTCGCGATTACAGTCGATCTGCCGGTACCGAAAGAGCCGCTTGCGAAACGAACGGTTCCCCTGGTCTATGCTGAAGCGATCGTCGTCAACGGACGAAAGGTCGGCTACTTGCCGAGCTATGACGAAACGCTGGAGCGTGCACTTGCGGCGTTGGGTGTCAATGCGACGAAGCTGAAGATCGAGGACATAGCAAAATCGGACCTCTCGCCGTTTCATACGATCATCATCGACAATCGCGGCTACGAAGCACATCAGGATCTGATCCCGGTAAACAACCGGCTGATCAAGTTTGTCGAAGACGGCGGCTCACTTGTAGTTTTCTATCACCGTATAAACGAGTGGAACCCGAACGAGCAGCGAGGCCGTCCGCAGCTCGCGCCGCTTCCGATCATTCTCGGCAACGAACGTGTCACCGAAGAAGACGCTCCTATTACGTTCCTGCAACCACGCCATCCGCTTCTGCACTTCCCAAACAGGATCACGCAGAAGGATTTTGAAAACTGGGTGCAGGAGCGCGGGCTTTATTTTCCGCGAGAATGGGATTCGCAGTACACAGCAGTGCTGGGGACGAGCGATAAGGGTGAACCACTGTTGAGAGGTGGTCTACTCGTGGCGCCGTACGGCCGCGGGAATTACATCTACACGAGTATGGTGTGGTACCGGCAATTGCGCGCGGCACATCCTGGAGGTTACAGGTTCTTTGCGAACCTGATCAGTTACGGGCGCCGCAAAGAATAAACCGTTAGCCACAAAAAGGCACACAAAGCACAAATGAGCTTATTCAACTCAATTGTGCCTTATGTGCTTTTTTGTGGCTGTGATCTTTTCGCGGCACATCCTGGAGGTTACAGGTTCTTTGCGAACCTACTCAGTTACGGCCGCCGCAAAGAATAAACCGTTAGCCACAAAAAGGCACACAAAGCACAAATGAGCTATCCAACTCAATTGTGCCTTATGTGCTTTTTGTGGCTGTGACCTTTTCGCGGCACATCCTGGAGGTTACAGGTTCTTTGCGAACCTGATCAGTTACGGGCGCCGCAAAGAATAAACCGTTAGCCACAAAATGGCACACAAAGCACAAATGAGCTTATTCAACTCAATTGTGCCTTATGTGCTTTTTTGTGGCTGTGATCTTTTTGAGGCTAGGCGGGAGAGTCGAGCATCGCTTCCTGGTCCAGTTGCTCGCCTTCGAGTTTCACGCGCGCGCGTTCGAGAAATGTCTGGATCATTTCGCGAACTCGTTTTTGCATCTCGGCGCTGATCGCGCTCTCGCCGACCAGAATCGCAAACCGGTGCAATTCCATCGCGTGCTTGCGACGAAGTTCGACGTGCTGGACGATCTTGATCAGAACTTTGTGCCCGCGCTCTTCAAACACGGCTGCATAACGCAGGTAGTTTTTCATTTCAGAGCGCGCCGGCGACCACTCTAGACGATCCGGAGAATCCTCAGTCTTCTCCACTGTGAATGCTGCGCGAACTGCTCCAATCACTGGCACTTCCGCACGAACCATCCAGCGCATGATGCCGCCGGCTTCGTTTCGGATGCCTTCGATGCCCGGCATTAGATCCGCAAAGTTACCGAGCTCGCCGAAAAACTCACGGGCCCGTTCGAGGGTGGTCCGCAATTCCATTTGATCCGCGTAAGAGGCCTTAATTCGAAACATTTGTTCTCCGTTAACCGTTCTTCCGACACGTTGATGCGAGACGGGTGGAACTTGGTTTCCCACATCCTCGTTGCTAAGTTACACGAACGAGTTTTGCTAGTAAATATATAAGTGGGTTGAGTAAGAAATATTTAATATGAGTTTGAACGAACGATGCCCGCGCTGCGACTATCCGCGGGTCAAATCGTGGTCAGAACTGAACGACGAAGAGCGCGAAGTCGTGAAGCGATTGCCGCTGTCGGCTGAATATTCACTCGAGGAGCGCCAGGCAACCCACCGCTGGTGTACGCGCTGCTGGCACGAGCGGGAGACAGGATTTTCACGGTTAGCTTGACAGGATTACAGGATTTTCAGAATTAACATGATTTTTCTTGTGAATTCTGATCATCTTGTAATCCTGTCCCAGGTTTCGCGGATGGCGCGCATCTGCGAAATCAGCGTCTCGTGCAGTTCAGCTCCGGATTCAAAACCCATGCGCGTGGCAACGTCTTTTGTCGCAATGTGGTTCGGGTCAGGCAAGCGCGTGGAACGCCCGACAATCAGTCGCAAGTTGTGATCGATTGAACGCAAGAGACTGTAGCCTTCGGTCAAAACGGTAAAATCATCCTCGCTGAGCGAGCCTTCCTCGCGCAGCCGTTCGAGCGTAAAAGCTGTCGATCGGTCATCACCTTCGTCAGGTACTTCATCTCGCAACTGCAAATAACGCGTGGCAAAGTAAACGTCGAGCATTCCACCCTGACCGTACTTGATATCAGTGCCTAACTTTCTCCCCCGGCTTCCCTTCTCTTTCTCGAGACGCTCGCGAACGTGCCGTGTCACGGATTTCAACTCGTTGGCGTCGAGCTTCAAAGCGTTTGCGTGTATGCGATGGCGCGCGTGCGTCTCGATCATCTTTCCCATCTCCTGATCGCCGCCCACGCAACGCAGCTTCACGTACGCCAGCCATTCCCACGGCGCACTTTCGTCTCGCAAGTAGTCGAGAAAACCTTCGGAACTGGTGACGAGTGGTCCATTCTTGCCGTGAGGCCGCAAACGCATGTCAACTCGATAAAGATAGCCTTCTCTCGTGATGCTCGAAAGCGCTGCAATCATCAGCTCCGCGAGACGCGAGTAAGTCTCGTCCTGCGTCAATGACTTTATCGGCGAGGGAACAAGCGAGTCGTAAGTGATCAGGATGTCGAGATCGGAACCGTAATCGACGCCGCCGGAGCCGAGACGTCCAACACCGTAGAAGGCGACTCTTGGTCCACCGCTGAACGATCCGTAACGGCGCGCCATCTCACGACGCCCGATGAGATACGCAACGTTCATGCTCGCTGTCGCAAGTTCCGTTTGTAAACGGTTGACTTCGAAGATCGATAGCTCGTGCGAAACGTCCAGCGAGCCGATCTCGGCCATCAACGCCGCCCACTGCATGCGCAACGCGGCGAGTTCTGCCGGAAACGTGCGTTCGGCGTCAATCGCGGCGCGTAAGATCGCACGGTAGTCACGGCGCAACGATGTCGCTGCCGAAGTTCCGAGCGATGTTATCAACGCCGGATGTGCAGCAACCATTTCGGCGAACGAATCGGATGAGCCGCACAGTTGGACCAACGCTGCAAGGTTGGTTTCTGAGATCGCTAGCCGGCGATCGGTTTTTTCCAGTGACGCTGAAACGCGGGATAGCTGGACAAGGGCACGATGTTGATTCAGAGATTTGGCCGCGAGCGAGCGCAACAAACTCGCGAGCGGCTTGAGCTTACCGTTCCACGTCTGGTCCATGTGCGACGCAAGCACACGCGCCGACGCCATGGCGAGCGTGGCGTCCTGATCGACGTCGAGACCTGTTTGCAAACTCGTGCTGTCGTTAACGACCCGATCTGCTTCAACTTCTGAAAACAGGCGATCGTACGTGTTCCGCACGTTTGCAGCGTGCATTCTCAACGTGCGAAGAAAATCGTTGCGTGCATTCGGCCCCCCGAAACCCATGCGCCGTGCAAGCAACGTCTGCGCCTCCGCGGCTTCCGGCACAGTATGCGTTTGCAGCCCGTGCTCCATCTGCAGACGGTGTTCGACGCTGCGCAGGAAGTAATAAGCATCAGACAACTCGCTGCGTTCCGGTTGCGTGATGAACCCACGATCGGCGAGGCGTCCAAGACTCACGAGCGTGTGCGGCACGCGTAACCAATCGTCACGCCCGCCATGGGCCAACTGAAGTGCCTGCGCGATAAACTCGATCTCGCGAACTCCGCCGCGACCGAGTTTCACATTGAAGCCAATCTTCTTCTCCACCTGGCGATCGATCTTCTGCTTCGCAAGACGAACATTCGCGAGCGCGCCGCTGACCGAAACGTCGGGACGAAACACGGCAGGCGTCACGGCTTCCTTGAATCTCATAAACAGCTCCGGCGAACCAGCCGCAGCCCGCGAGCGAATTAATGTTTGCCGTTCCCAATCCTGCGCGGACTGCATGTAGTAACGCGTCGCTTCCTGCAACGAACACGCAAGCGCACCGTCACGACCGTGCGGGCGCAACCGCAGATCGACACGATACGCAGATCCTTCACCGCCTGATTGACCAACGATGCGCGCGATCGTTTCGGAGAGCTTCACGAAGTACTCGCGATTACTCACCTCGCCTCGTTCACCGGTGCCGGCTGTTGTTCCTTCGTCGGAATAAAGAAAGACGAGATCGATGTCGGAAGCGTAGTTGAGCTCCATCGAGCCGAGTTTTCCGAGTGCGATAACGCAAAACTCGGCAGTCGCAGTGCGTCCGCGATCGTCGACGCGGCGCGGCAATCCGTAACGATTGTCGAGATCCTGCCGGGCCAGGTTGAGTGCGTAATGAAGAATCGCGTCGGCGAGGTTCGACAACTCTTCCGTCGTCTCGACGAGAGTTTGCGAACGGCGAATGTCGTGAAGGTAAGTGCGCAGCAACTCGCGGCGACGAAAACGCGCGAGCAACACCTGCGGGTTTAGAGATGAGTTGGTGAGTGCGAACCGCGCGAGTGCTTCCTTGAGATGGTCGGCAGTCCTGACACGCGGATCGATCCGTTCGCGAGACAACCACGAAAGATATTCAGGGTTCTGCTCGATCGTGGCGGCAAGCAGCGGACTCCATGCAGCGAGGGCAAGGACGTCCGCCAGCAATGCCGGTTGTTTCAGTAGTTGCTGATAAGCGCGCTCATTCTCTTTTCTCAGTCGTTCAAGCGCACGTTCAGCTCCCTGCTGATCGGGTAAATCGCGAAGTAAAGATTCCAACTTTTCGTACCGGGTCTGCACCGGCACATATTACGCGCTGAAATTAGCTAAGCCAATTTTGCAAAAGTAGTGTTTTCGGTCTAGTGAAGAACGACCTCCAGCCCTCCGTGGCTAAACGAGCATTCTCGTTTCGTAGTTGACGAAGAGAATTTGCAACCGCAGCTTCCTCTTCGCTGCCGCTCACGTAGAGAGTGATATAGTGCCAATCTGTCTGGCCCGGCTCCATGTTGCACGGCGTTTTATTGATTACCGTCTTTTGACGGAATATGTAGGTGCCGGCGTATGGCAACAAGAATATTTTTGGACCAGTAGTATTTGACTGGCTCGAATCTAACTCGTGGAAGTAAGCAGTTGTTCCATTTGCATTCATGCCTACCACGAGTCCCTGGAAATAGTCGCCGTTTAGAGACCCGCCACTCGTAATGTTTACGTACCGCGTGATGTTGTTTACCGTTCGTTCCCAAACCTGGCCGGTGAAAGTGCAAACACCCTCTACCATAACGCGAGCCAAACACTGTCCCTCGGCCGTCCCTAGTGCATGGATTTTTACCCATGTTGAAGGGGGAAGAGTTGCACCATCACTTATTGGCGCACCTGTATCTCGATTAACGACCCACCCGGTAATACTCTCACCGCCACCTACCGGTACGTGGTTACAAGTTTGAGCATTCGCCTGGACAATGCCAACGATGACGATGACGAACAACAGTCCAGTCTGAAAAAGGGGAAGCATGCTTAGGGGCTTTGTACTTTTCATTGGGGTTTCCTTTGTTGGACCGCAGTTAAATGTAAAGCTCCGCGTGGATCGTCTGCGACGACTACGCTTAGCAGTAAACTTTGGAACAAACGTCTAGATGCTGACCCGTTCCTGTCTGGGTAGGAACAACTTGTAAGAAATGACAGTCGGGAGAACCCGCCCTTGATGTGTAGTTACAGTCGGAGAACCGCCCTTGAAGTGTAAGCGGGCTGAGATTAGCTCTTCAAACAGGATGGTGTCAACGAATTTTACGGGTGGGGCTTTTCGGTACAACGTCTCGTGCTCTGTGTCTCTGTGGTTGAAGAAAATAGGACCACAGAGACACAGAGAAGATCGTGGATCTCAGATGTCGTAGTAAAGCGAAAACTCGAGCGGGTGTGGACGCATCCGCAGCGGCGTGATCTCGCGATCGCGCTTGTATGTGATCCAGCGCTCGATCAATTGCGGGCTGAACACGTCACCCTTCAGCAGAAAGTCGTGGTCCGCTTCGAGCGCTTTCAACGAATCGTCCAACGAGCCCGGAAGCGTCGGAACGTCCTTCAACTCTTCCGGCGAGAGATCATAGATGTCCTTCTCGAGTGGATCACCCGGATCGATCCGGTTCTGAACACCATCAAGTCCCGCCAGCAACATCGCCGAAAACGCGAGATACGGGTTGCACGACGGGTCGGGCGGACGAAACTCGAGCCGCTTCAACTTCGGATTCGTTGAAAACATCGGAATACGAATCGCCGCAGAACGATTGCGCGCCGAGTACGCAAGATTCACAGGCGCTTCAAAGCCTGGAACCAGGCGTTTGTAACTGTTCGTCGTGGGGGCAGCAAAAGCAACAACTGCCGCAGCGTGCTTCAACAAACCACCGATGTAATGCCGCGCCATTTCAGACAGTCCTGCATAACCATCGCCTGCGAATAGCGGCTTTTCACCTTTCCAAAGCGACTGGTGACAGTGCATTCCGGAACCGTTATCGCCATACAACGGCTTCGGCATAAACGTCGCTGATTTTCCAAACTGGTGTGCAGTATTGCGAACTACATATTTGAATATCTGGAGATTATCGGCGGTTCCGAGCATCGTCGAAAAACGAAAATCGATCTCACATTGTCCTGCTGTTGCAACTTCGTGATGATGACATTCGACAGTCACGCCACACTTACCGAGCGTGAGTGAAATCTCAGATCGCAGATCAGTCAGCGAGTCGGTTGGCGGGACCGGAACATACCCTTCCTTCGGGCGAATACGGTAGCCGAGGTTCGATCCGGAAAACTCGTTTGCGTCACGTCCGGTATTCCAGTGTCCCTCGTCAGAGTCGAGCGAGAACCCCGCCGAATGTTGTTCGTTATGAAACTTGACCGAGTCAAACACAAAAAACTCGGCTTCCGGACCGAAGAAGGCAGTGTCGGCAAGTCCGGTAAATTTCAGGTAACTCTCGGCGCGCTGCGCGACTGACCGCGGATCGAAGGCATAACCCTCTTTCGTGATCGGATCCACTGCCCTGCCGATTAAACAGAGCGTCGGTTGTTCGGCGAACGGGTCCATCCAGAAGCGAGTAGCATCGGGAACGAGCAGCATGTCTGACTCGTGAATTGCCGCCCAGCCACGAATGGAGGAGGCATCAAAGCCGAACCCATCTTCAAACTGGTCTTCGCCGAGTTCAGCGATGGGAAACGTAAGGTGTTGCCAGGAGCCCGGCAGGTCCGTGAAACGGACAGAAACGAACTTGGCGCCCTGGTCATTAGCGTATTTCAAGACAGTCTTAGGGTTCATTTGATCTCCTGAAAATTGGGAGTGTTGGGGGTGCTCTTCGCCCCGGCGTGGACTTTGGTGCGAAGTAAATTGGCGTGCTTAACGACTCTAGGAAACCAGTCGTGCGGCATTGAAACGACAGCGAGTAAAAAGCTGTGATTATAATCGCGAGGAAATTCCTGTCAAGGGCAAACGGGAAAACCCGGCAGAAAAAGTTATAGACCGCAATGCCCTTTTTCTGTTACATTGCGGCCTAAAGCGTTCCACCCAACAACTACTGCCGCAACTCGATTCGGAAAATGTACATCTGTGTTTCAGTGACTGGCATTCATATCTTTCAAGTTTTATCTAGGAGGCAGGAGACCGCGAATTGACCACGGCAATCGAGCAAACGCTCGAAACTTATGGAATCGAAAACTGGAGCGCTGGCTACTTTGATGTTAACCGGAAGGGAAATCTTATCGTCCGCCCTGTCGAGGGCGATCCACGCTCCGCCGACTTAAAAGAAATCATCGACGACCTTGCCAAACGTGGTATCACCACGCCCGTGCTCCTGCGTTTCCCGCAGTTGGTCGCGGCTCAAGTAAGAAAACTTCAGCGAGCGTTCAGCCGCTCGATCCGAGAGTTTGAATACCAGGGAGCGCACATGTGTGTTTACCCGATGAAGGTAAACCAGCAGCGCGCCGTGGTCGAAGAATATCTTCGCGAGGGTTCCCGC
>DASUPZ010000309.1:0-18702 GCA_036280855.1 Pyrinomonadaceae bacterium
AGGGGTGCGCAACTTGGGACCAAAGCGCCGACAAGTCGCCGCACTCCAAGGAGGCGTCCAAATCAGACAGTGTTGGGTTTTTCTTCGGCGGAGAGGCGGGTTAGCGTACGGCTCCACGAGGATTTTGTGGGGTAGGAGTAACCCAGCACGACCAGGGAGATCACCGTCGCCCAGTAGGTGTAGAGGTCGATGCCGGTATACAGAGTCATCAAGAACCCGATGATGGTTACGCCAATTCCCATTATCGCCAGTTGAAGAGTCGTTTTTTCGAGAGTTTTCAATAAACCCGATGGGCCCTGGAGCCCGAAGATGTCCTGAAGTCTCATCGCCTGAAACTTGTTTCGCCGCCACGCGATCGATCCCAGAGCTAAAAACAGAGTCGCCAGCCGCACGGCCATATCAAGCGCGCGGCCGCTTGGCCGTTCGGTGTAATACGGGCGTCCGAGAAAGGCAATGATGGAGAGGAGAATCGAGGCCACCAAAAGGCTGATGACCGTGGTGGAAGCGTGTTTGTGCCTGCGTGTTAGTTCCGCCTGGACGTCGGGAGAAGTGGAAGCCAAGTTAGGAACTCCAATGTGAAAAAAGGGTGGCCGTGGAGGGCCACCCTGAGATTACGGCTTGACGGCCGCGGACGGCGCGCCGCTTGTCGCTTGCGCGGGCGCGGGCGCGGGCTTCGGCGTAGAACGCTGGGTCGGTGCATCCGGGACGGTCGATGCCGGGAGCGATCCGTTATAACGCAATGCCTCGTCAATCAAGTCGGCGCCTTCCTTGCCGTCCTTGCTGATCAAAATGCCGTTCTTGTTGATCGTCACATTGGCGCGTCCGGAAACCTGCTGCATCAAGTTGCCCATAAAGCTTTGCGGCTGGCGCTTGGCGCATGGATTAGGAGCGCTCTTATCGGGAATCGGCGCGCCGATAATGTTCAGTTGCTCCTTGGCTTTCTCGACGTATTCGCTCTCAGGAAACTCCGTCACCAGTTTCTGATAATAGCGGGCGGCTTCGTCCGGTTCTTCTTCCGCCTGGTAGGTCACGGCGAGACGATAGAAAACCTCGTCGTTATACGAGAAACACGGGTATTTATCGACGATCTCCTTCAAACGTGACTGGGCGCCTTTCAAACCACCTTTACCTGTCTCGTACTTAACATCGTAGTAAAAACGCGCGATCTGAAGATTGTGCATCGCGAGGTTTTCCTGCACTTCCGACAGGCGCGCCTCGACGGTCGGACGCAGCCCGCTCTTTGGATACTGCTGCAGCAGCACTTTGAGCCGTTGTTCGGCCTTGCGAGCGTGCGAGATTTCACGGTCAGGCAGGCCCATCTGTCTCATCTCTGCTTCCGCAACTTTCAGACTCGCGTCGTCCGCGAGCGGATCTGTTGGGAAAAACGTAAGCCAGTCCTGATAAGCCTGCGCCGCCTGAATCAGCGCACTGGTCGTGCCTTCGAGATAAAACGAGTCGGCGATGGCGAGTTTAGCCAAAGCGAGAAACGGTGAATCCGGATAAGTGTTGATGATGGTGGCGAAAAGGAGCCGGCCCGTATCGTGATGGCCTTTACGTACTTCTTTCGCTGCCTCTTCAAAAAGCACGCGGTCGCGGCCTGCGACGGCTGCGCCGGTCAGTTCGGCGTATTTGTCGTCACCACCGCCGAATAGACCAAAGAGCTTTCCTTTTTTCTTCTTCTTCTTATCACCGGCGTTTGCACCAGCGGCGTTTCGGAGACCGGCAGTTTGCTGCAACGTAGTCTCAACCCGCGTGTTCAGCTCGGCGACGGTAGTCTCCAGACGATCGACGGTGGTCGAGTCGTATTTCTCTGCCTTGTCATTCTTGGAACGGATGTCGTTGACTTCCGAATTCACGGACGAGACCTCTTTTTCAAGTCCCTTCAAACGCACGACCGGATCGTCGGGGTTGGCCTTTTTGTCCTTCTCCTTACTGTTCTTATCCTCGATCGCGTTGACGGCGGCGTTGAGGGAGCGGCGCATCAGGTCGAGTTTTGAACTCATGACGTCGAGGCGCTGGGCGGTTGACAGTTCTGTCTGGCCGCCGGGCCGCTGTTGCTGTGCAAAACCTGTCTTTGGCAGCCCAAAAACCAGGGCACAGAAAGCCGCCAGGATAAGAAACCGAGACTTCATAAAATCAACCTCCAAAAACTTGTCTTATTTGCGAGTTGAGAGACGTACCGCTATCGGATTCATTTTTTGCGCATCCGGTTCGCTGGGCGTCCCCGATTTTAGACCCATTGTACGGTCGCTTCGCGGAGCTCCCTGACGGCCGCTTCCGCATCAGACGCGCCGAAAATAGCAGATCCGGCCACAATAATCTCGGCCCCGGCGGCCACTACCGACTCGATATTCTGCCGATCGATGCCGCCGTCAATCTCGATCCGCACGTTTAACTGTCGCTCCTCGATCATCCGGTGGAGCCGCTTCACCTTATCTATCGACTGCGGAATAAACTTTTGCCCACCGAAACCCGGGTTGACAGACATTACCAAAACATAGTCTGCAAACTCCAAGACCTCTTCGACCGAACCCACCGGCGTTGAGGGGTTCAAGACCACTCCCGCCTGTGCGCCCGCGGCTTTTATCGACATCAACGTCCGGTGCAAATGCGGGTCGGCTTCAACGTGAACCGAAACCATCTGCGCGCCCGCTTTGACAAACTGCGCCGCGTAAGTGCCCGGGTCCGTGATCATCAAATGGGCATCGATCGGCAGTCGAGTAAACCCTGACAGCGACTTCACCACCGGCAATCCCACCGTGATGTTCGGGACAAAGTGACCATCCATCACGTCAACGTGCAACACACCGGCGCCACCGCGCTCGACAGCCTTGATCTGCTCTCCCAGGCAGGAGAAGTCGGCAGAAAGGATCGACGGAGCGATGTCGATGTTACGGTTGTGCATACTCACCTGGAGCGTAGCCACAAAAAAGCACAAAACGCACAAACAAAATACTCTGGATCTATTGCGTTTAACTTCATTCTTGATTTGTGCTCTTTGTGCTTCTTTGCGGCAGTTTCTTTTGCGCCACTACGGCCGGGGTGGCGACGGACGAGGCGCCGGCGGCCGGGCGTTCACGTTAGCCGGCCGGGCATTCACGTTACCTCGATTCACATTCGCGCGCGGCGTCGAATTCGCGTTGACCGTCGCGTTTGCATTTGGTCGATTGATGTTAGCCGGTCGATTCGTATTGCTGTTTGCGTTCCTGTTGCCGTTTGCGTTTGTGTTCGCGTTTTCGTTTGTGTTCCTGGGCCGCGGACGTCGCCGCCTGTCGTTGCTGTTCGAGGCGTTTGTATTGCGACTTTCCGATGGTTCGTCGGGCGTTACGGTTTCAGAAGTCTCACCTTCTTTGGTGGGCCGGCTGATGTCCATGGCCACAGTTTGACCTGCCTTGACCACCTCGCCGGCACGAGGCAACTGAAACATGACGGTGTCGCGTTCTGCCTGATTCGTGGGCCTGGTGGCACGAACGCGAAACTTCAGGTCTGCTTCCGCGAGAATCTTCTCAGCTTCAAAACGGTTCTTGCCAACGACATCGGGAACTGTCGTTTCTGGACTGCGCAAAGACAGGTAGACAGTGGTGGCAACTCCGAAGAGAAAAACAACCGCGATCGCGATCACAATGGCGATACTTCGGAAGACGGACGCGATTCTGGTAGCTAAACTCACCAAGTGTCGAAGTCTAGCATCGGGTCTGAGCCGCGGCAAGCCGTAGATCGGCAATAAAGAAGCCGTCGCAGCCGTGAGTGTGCGGCCAGGTGCGGGAACGCGGATGACGCGGATCGAAGGCGCGGATTTGGTTGAGCACTTCCTCGTTTTCTTCGAGCTCGACGGAGCAGGTCGAATAAACCAAACGACCGCCGGGTTTTAGCACCTCGACAGCGTTGGTGAGAAAGCGTTTTTGTTGCTCCGCGAAGGCGGTGATGTCACGAGGTGAGAGGCGCCAGCGGATTTCCGGATTGCCACGCAAGGTGCCGGTTCCGGAGCATGGTGCGTCGACGAGGATTTTATCGAACGTCATCGGCGCGAATGGCAACGGATGCGTGGCATCAAGTAGCAGCGGTTTGATTGATTTGAGCCGGTGAAGGTTCGTTGTGGCGATGACCGTCGCTAATCTTCCAGGAAAACGATCTGAGGCGATTATGAGCGCGTCGTCTTCAGTACGATCCGCGATGAGCGTCGTCTTTCCTCCGGGCGCAGCGCACAGATCGAGCACACGATCGCCGGGTTCTGCATTCAACACTTGCGGGACGAGTTGTGAGGCTTCGTCCTGAAGATAGATCTCACCTGCAAGACTTAGCTCACGC
Organism: Pyrinomonadaceae bacterium; assembly: GCA_036280855.1. GTDB lineage: Bacteria > Acidobacteriota > Blastocatellia > Pyrinomonadales > Pyrinomonadaceae > PSRF01. The sequence continues at coordinate 4,309 of DASUPZ010000309.1, forward strand.
ACGATCGCGGTGGCTCCGGAAACACGCCACGCACCTTCAGCAACATTTGAGCGTTCGAGTGTTGCCCCTGCGGAGGTAAGTCTTTCCAACACTTCAGACCCGTTCGCGCGGTTTTTAATCACGCGAAAAGATGTCGGCGGCACAGTGTTGTTTGCGCGTGCTAACGCTTCTGCCTCGTCAACTCCAAACGACGTGGCCCAGCGCTCGATCAACCACCGCGGATGGGACGTGTTGATTGCGATTCGTTCGAGTGGATCCGAAACCTTCGACGCCGGATCGTAATCCGCTTCTCTTATCGCTCGGCGCAACACCGCATTCACAAAAGCCGTTGCCGAACTCAAACGCGCCGCACGCACCAGGCTCACCGATTCATTTACCGCCGCCGACTCCGGTATCCGAGTCAAATAACGTAGCTGATAGAGACCAAGCCGAAGGGCAATCCGTACCGGAAGATCAAGAGTCTCGATCCGGCGTTTCGAAAAATGTTCGACGATCTTGTCCAGGCGTAACTGCCAGCGCAGCACGCCGAGCACGAGCTCATGACACAACGCCCTGTCTGACGGTTGCAGTTTTGGTTCTTCTGAGGCGAGGAGAATGGAAGAGAAGGCGCCGCTTTCGACCTGCTCGAGGATCTTGAAAGCCGCCAAACGTGCTGGCGAGATCTCCTTAGTCTTTGCCAAAGCGATCACCCACTTTCAGGTGGACGCCATTGATCAAATCGCGCGCGGCAATTCGCTTGCGCGCTTCGGGCTGGACCTCGAGCAAGCGCAAAGCAGTCTGCTCACCACAACTCACGACCAGCTCGTCTCGATGAGCAACGATCACTTCACCCGCCGGCGCGTCCGGTTCCGGCGAATCCACTACCAGAGCACTCCAGATCGTCAGTCCTTTCGACTTCAAACTCGTGTACGCCGTGGGCCATGGTTGAAAGCCCCTGACGCTGCGTTCGATCACTTCTGCTCGTTTGGTCCAGTCGATCAAACCGTCTTCTTTTTTCAAGATCGGGGCAAACGTCGCGTCGCGATCTCGCTGCGGCCGCGGTGTCAGGTCGTGGAGACGAGCAAGTGTTTCACTCAACAGACTCGCACCGATATCCGCGAGTCGCTCCAGCAACTCCGGCGCTGTTTCTGTCTCACCAATAGCTGTTTTGCGTTGCAGAAGAATTGGACCGGTATCGAGTGCGGGTTCGATGAACATCGTGGTGACACCGGTTTCCGTCTCACCATTCACTATGGCCCAGTTGGCCGGCGCCGCGCCGCGATACAAAGGAAGTAGTGAGAAGTGGACGTTGATGCAGCCGCGACGCGGCGCACTCAAAAACTCCTCCGGCAGGATCTTTCCATAGGCGACTACAACTGCAACGTCCGCATTGTGCGATGCAAACAACTGCTTCGCCTCGTCGTTCTTGATCCGCGCGGGCTGATGCACGCTGAGCCCGTGCGCGAGAGCAAATTCTTTAACAGGACTGAGCGCTATTTTCTTACCGCGACCGGCGGGCTTGTCGGGCTGTGTCCAAACGGCCACGACTTCATGACCGTCAGCGACACACTGCCGCAACGTAGGCACAGCGGCGTGAGGTGTACCCATGAAAACGATGCGGGCCATCGCCGTTAATCCGTGGCGGTACCAGCTTCGGCCCTCTTCGTTGTTGCACCAACTCTCTCGGCTGATACCTTCGCTTGCATGAACAACGCCAGATAGTCGCGGCCGCCTGCTTTCGAATCCGTGCCCGACATGTTGAACCCGCCAAACGGATGCACGCCAACGAGCGCGCCCGTGCATTTGCGATTCAGGTACAGGTTTCCGACGTGAAACTCTTTGCGCGCGCGCTGAAGTTTCGCTTCGTCGGTGCTGTAAACCGCACCCGTCAATCCATATTGCGTGTCGTTCGCGATGTTCAAAGCGTCGTCGTAGTTTTCAGCTTTGATAACTGCGAGAACGGGACCAAAGATCTCTTCCTGTTCGATCGTTGCTCCCGGTTTGACGTCGGCGATCACGGTCGGCTCGATAAAGTATCCCTGCTCGCCGTCAGAACCACCGCCAATCACCACGCGACCACCTTCGCTCTTCCCTTTTTCGATGTAGGAGTTGATCGTCTTGAACGCCTTCTCATTGATGACGGCGCTCAGGTTAGTGGTGTTATCGGTCGGATCGGCGAGTTTGAGCTTTGCTGTGCGATCGGCGATCTTCTCGACCATCGTGTCGTAAATACGTGCGTCGATGATCGCGCGCGAGCATGCCGAACACTTCTGACCCTGAAAACCAAACGCCGACTGGACCACGCCCGTCGCTGCTTCGTCGAGATCTGCGTCATCGGCAACGATGATTGCGTCTTTACCGCCCATCTCGGCGACGACGCGCTTGATCCAGATCTGTCCCTCGTGAACTTTCGAGGCGCGCTCGTTGATCCTGAGTCCGACTTCCTTCGATCCGGTAAACGCAATGTAACGCGTCTTTGGATGGTCCACAATCAGGTCGCCAACTTCGGCGCCGGAGCCTGTCATAAAATTAACTACTCCGGGCGGCAGTCCTGCTTCTTCGAGTATCTCGAAAAACTTGAACGCGATCGTCGGTGCATCGGAAGAAGGCTTCAGGACGACCGTGTTGCCTGTTACAACCGACGCCACAGTCATACCGGCCATGATCGCAAGCGGGAAATTCCACGGTGGAATAACCGCGCCGACGCCGAGTGGAATGTAATCGAGCTTGTTCTCTTCACCCGGAATATGGACGAGCGGTTGATCACCCGCATATCGCAACATCTCGCGGCCGTAGAACTCGCAGAAATCGATCGCCTCAGCCGTGTCGCCGTCTGCTTCAGCCCACGTTTTGGCAACTTCATGAATCATCCAGGCCGAAAACTCGTGTTTGCGTTCGCGCATGATCGCGGCGGCACGAAACAGGAGCGCCGCACGATCTGCGGCAGGCGTGTCTTTCCAGGTTTGAAATGCTTCGTAAGCTTTTTCGACGGCCTGGTTGGCGAGCTCTTTAGTTGCCTTATTGAAGCGTCCGACCAGCTGTGTGCGGTTGGCAGGATTATAACTGTCGAGCGTGTTGCCGGTGGTGATGCGCTCACCACCGATGACTAGCGGATACTCGCGCCCGAGCTGGCCTTTGACCTTCTCGATCGCAGCGCGCATGGCCTGCGCGTTCTCTTCTTTGCTGAAATCTGTAAACGGTTCATTACGAAATTCTGCTGGCATCAGTCCCACTTACCGGCTTTCTGTAGTTTCTTGATCTTGCGTTTTACTATCTCGCGTTTGAGTGTACTCATCTTGTCGAGAAACACGATCCCGTCGCAGTGATCGGTTTCATGAAGCATGCAGCGTGCTGTCAGTTCCATGCCGTCGAGTTCAAACCACTCACCCTTTAAATTCTGCGCTCGCACGATCGCACGCAGGCTGCGTTCGACGGGCGTGAAGATTCCGGGAAACGATAAACAACCTTCTTCGCCGTTCTGATTCCCCTCGACGCGCAAAACTTCCGGATTGATGAGCGTCACACGCTGCTGCGGATCTTTGCCGCCCGAGCAGTCCATGACGAACAATCTTTTCGGCACTCCGACCTGCACGGCGGCCAGGCCCACGCCCGGCGCTGCGTACATCGTCTCGAACATGTTACTCACGAGCTTGGCCAGATCGGCGTCAAACTCTGTTACCGGATCAGCGGGCGTATCGAGCACCGGCGCCGGCCACTTTACAATTTCCAGTACTGCCATAACGTTTTGGATTCTACGCTAATTCTTGTTAATCCTGAAAATCCTGCAAATCCTGTCCAAGGATTTCCTGCTAATAACCTCTTAACTGCTCCCGATACCCCTCGAAATTGCGCTTCATCTCCCCCAAACTATCCCCACCAAACTTCTCGCGCATCGCTTTGGCAATCACAAGCGCCACCATCGATTCGCCGATAACACCGGCCGCCGGCACCGCCGTCACATCCGATCGCTCGAACGCCGCCGCTTCCTCTTCTTTCGTGTCAATATCGACGGAACGTAGCGAGCGCCTCAATGTCGAAAGCGGTTTTAGATGGCCACGCACGCGGATCTGTTCCCCGTTCGTGATGCCACCTTCGAGACCGCCGGCGCGGTTTGTCTCGCGAATAAACTCACGCGTATCAGCGTTATACGCAATCTCATCGTGAACTTCCGACCCCGGCAGGCTGCTGGCCTCAGCGCCTGCGCCAATCGCGACTGCTTTCACCGCCGGAATCGACATCACTGCCTGCGCGAGAAGCCCGTCGAGCTTTAGATCCCACGACGTATGTGAACCGAGCCCCGGCACGGCTCCGCGAGCCACGACTTCGAAAACACCGCCGAGGGTGTCGCCGTTTTTCCGCGTCTCGTCGATGAGCGCGATCATTCGCTGTTGCGCTTCGTCATCGGCGCAGTGCAGCGGTGCGTCGTCAGGGATCGCAGCGATCTGCTCCCAGCTCAATTCGAGCGGCGCATCCGGAATGCCGCCGAGCTGGATCACGTGACTACGAATCTCCACGCCGAAGATCGACAGCAACTGCTTTGCGAGTGCGCCACAGGCTACGCGCGCGGTTGTTTCGCGAGCTGACGCGCGTTCGAGAATGTTGCGAAGATCACGCACGTCGTATTTGAGACCGCCGGGCAGATCTGCGTGCCCGGGACGCGGGCGTTTTAGCCGGCGCGACTTTTCAGGCTCGATCTCGCGCGGCTCAGAAGCCATCACGTCGGTCCAGTTGGGCCAGTCTTTGTTTTCGATCAGCAACGTGAGAGGCGAGCCGAGTGTTAGACCATGACGCACGCCGGTGAGGATCTCTGCATGGTCCTGCTCGATCTTCATGCGGCCGCCGCGACCGTAACCTAGTTGACGGCGGTGCAGTTCGTTATCGATCAACGCAGGATCGACAGGCAGACCGGCAGGCAGTCCTTCGACAATCGCGACCAACGATCGTCCATGTGATTCTCCGGCTGTCGTGAAACGAAGCATGTGGTTATCTTACCTGCGTCAGGAGTTCTTCGGAGAAAATGTTTCCACGTCCGAGTATGCCGTTTGGATCGAAGGCCTTTTTCAACGACGCCATTTCTCGAAGTTGATCGTCATTGTAAAAGAGCCGCAGGTATTCGCGCTTGAGTTTTCCGATGCCATGCTCGGCTGAGAGCGTGCCGCCGGCTGATGCCGCATACTTCAGAAATTCGACGTACAGTTCGCGCGCGCGGGCGCCTTCGTCGTCGTTGCGCGGCAGGATGTTGACGTGCACGTGATTGTCGCCGATGTGCCCGAAGATCGTGTAACGCAGTCCGCTGGTTTTTAGTGTGTCCTTATATAAACGAAACAATCCGGGAAAGGCTTCATCGGGAACGGCCATGTCGGTCGAGACTTTTCGCTGGTTGTAGCGGGAAAACCATTCGTTCATCAAAACGGGTAACTGGTGGCGAAACTCGCGGAGCCGTGCCTGGTCCTGTTCGTTTGTGGCAAACCAAGAATCGGAGAAGGCGTGATGCTGGTCCAACAGTTCCATCCACGCGCTTAACACGGCTTCTTCCGTAGCCCCGGTTGTCTCCTGTTCGAAAAATATCGCGCCTACCGCGTTTGCAGGTACGTCCCTGTACTTCGTCCGTAAAAAGTCGAGCGATTCGCGATCGAAGAACTCGATCGCGCGCGCAGTTGCACGCGCTCGCGCGTCTCGAACGAAGGCAAGCACATCTGCTTCGTCCGCGAAAAACACGACACCGCTGAGCAAGCCCTCAGGTTTCGGAATCAGCTTCAGTTCGACTTCGCAGATCACGCCGAGCGTTCCCTCGCTGCCGATAAAAAGATCGACGGCGTCCATCCCCGGCGCGACGAAATAGCCTGACGCATTCTTTCGCGTTGAAGGTAACTGATAACTCGGCAACTGCGCCTCGACGCTGCCAACACGAATTCTTCCGTCGCTCGTTGCCCGCACATCGCCGCGACGCAAGTCGACGATCTCTCCATTCGCCAGGACAACCTGCAGCCTGTTTACATAACGCCGTGTTGGACCATACTTAAACGTCCGCGCACCAGAAGCGTTCGTGGCGACTGTGCCACCGAGAAACGCACCGCGTTCGGTCGGATCGGGTGGATACAAGAGGCCTTCATGGTCCACCGCACGCTGAAGATCCGCCAGGATAACCCCTGCTTCCGCAACCGCATATCCACCTTCACCTTCTCGAACGATATTCTTTATGCGATTCAATTTGTCAGTCGCGAGAACGATCCCGCCGAAAGCCACACGTCCACCGACAGTTCCTGTTCCGGCTCCTGAAATCGTCACCCCAACTCGATCACGATTCGCGGCGGCCAGTATTTCGGAAACGTCTTCAACGCTCTCCGGCAACACCACTCGATCCGCGTAGCCGTCGCGAATAAAACTCGCGTCCGATACGTAACTTTCATACATGATTTACAGGTAAAACCTTTGACAGGATTACAGGATTTTCAGGATTAACAGGATTTACATGTAAATCTTGAAATCTTGTTAATCCTGTCAACTGAACTGTAGCTCCCGGGCGCGGAGGACTTTAATCCTGTCCCTTAGCTCCGCGGCCCTCTCAAATTCAAACCTCTTCGCCGCCCCTCTCATCTCAACTTCCAACCGCGCAATCGTCGCTTCGATATTCGCCGGCGAGTAGTCTTCAATCTCCTCCACCTCGGTCGTAACTTTGAAGTAATCAGCCTCAGACGCAGTAATCAAGGTCGCCTCGATCGGCTTTACGATCGTTTGGGGCGTGATCCCGTTCTCTCGATTGTAAATTTCCTGTATCGCGCGCCGTCTCTGCGTCTCATCGATCGCTCGCTTCATCGAATCAGTCACACGATCCGCATACAGGATCGCCTTCCCGCGTGAATTGCGCGCCGCGCGCCCAATCGTCTGAATCAACGACTGCTCCGAACGCAGAAATCCTTCCTTGTCAGCATCAAGAATCGCCACGAGCGAAACTTCCGGCAGATCAAGCCCCTCGCGCAACAAGTTGATCCCGACGAGCACATCGAATTCACCGCGTCGCAAATCACGCAGTATCTTGATCCTTTCGAGCGTCTCGATGTCCGAGTGCAGGTAACGAACGCGAACACCCACTTCCGTGAAATACTCAGTCAAATCTTCCGCCATGCGCTTCGTCAGCGTTGTCACGAGGACGCGCTCGTGATGCTCGGCGCGCACGCGACACTCTTCGAGCAGATGATCGATCTGTCCTTTCACCGGTTGCACTTCAACTTCCGGATCCTGCAATCCTGTCGGCCGGATGATCTGCTCGACCACTTCACCACTCGACTTCGTCAACTCATACGGTCCCGGTGTCGCCGACACGTAGATCGTCTGCCCGATGCGCGCTTCAAACTCCTTAAAGTTCAACGGGCGATTATCAAGTGCCGATGGCAAACGAAATCCATACTCGACCAACGTTCGTTTCCTCGACTGGTCGCCTTCGAACATGCCACGGACTTGCGGGATCGACTGGTGCGACTCGTCGATGATGATCAACGTATCGCGCGGCAGGTAATCCAGCAGGGTCGGCGGTGGTTCGCCGGGGTTTTTGCCGGTGAGGTGCCGCGAATAGTTTTCGATACCGCGACAGAAACCCATCTCCTTGATCATCTCGAGATCAAACATCGTCCGCTGGTGCAAACGCTGCGCTTCGACCAGCTTTCCTTCCGCGATCAGCTTCGGCTCCCACCATTCAAGCTCCTCGCGAATCGTCTTGATCGCGCGCTTGATGGTCGGCCGCGACATCACGTAGTGGGTCTTCGGATAAATCGGGACGCGAGACGTGTGTTTCTCGAGCACTTCTCCGAGCAACGGATCGATCGTTGAGATCGAATCGATCTCATCGCCCCACAATTCGATGCGATACGCGCGGTCCTGGTAACTCGGAAAGATCTCGACAACGTCGCCACGCACGCGGAACGTCCCGCGTTGAAAGTTGATGTCTGAACGCTCGTACTGCAATTCAACCAGTCGCTGCAACAACACGTCGCGTGACATGCGTGCGCCGGGTTCGACGAAAAAGAGCAATCCGTAATAAGCGTCCGGATCGCCGAGACCGTAAATACACGACACACTCGCCACCACGATCACGTCGCGGCGTTCGAACAGCGCGCGCGTCGCCGACATCCGCAAACGGTCGATCTCTTCGTTAACGATCGCTTCTTTTTCGATGTAAACGTCGGCGGCGGGAACGTACGCTTCCGGTTGATAATAGTCGTAGTAAGAGACGAAGTATTCGACGGCGTTCTGGGGGAAGAGCGTGCGAAACTCCTGGAAGAGCTGAGCTGCGAGTGTTTTGTTGTGCGCAAGCACAAGCGTCGAGCGCTGCACACGCTGAATGACGCTGGCGATTGTAAATGTCTTGCCGCTGCCGGTGATTCCGAGCAGCACCTGATCTTTGGCGCCGTCGTTGAGCCCGCGCACGAGCGCATCGATGGCCGCCGGCTGATCACCCCTCGGCTCGTATTCTGAATGAAGCTTGAAATTCATGTTTGTGGTTAATAGTAATTCGCTTAACCACAAAGTCAAAATAGGTCGTATTCGACCTATATTTGCGCAACGGCTTCCGCAGCAGCGGCTCTGAGCTGGGGTGCGAGGGAATCGTTTGAGGCGAGGCGTTGCAATGCGCCGGCGACTTCAGGTTCGCCGCTCGACGCCAGCAACCTGATAACCGCCAAGCGCAGATCAAGACTCGGATGCTTCTCAATGACGCTGATCAGCGGCTCGACCACGCCGGCCTTCGCCACGAGAAACAACAACGAGAACGCGCCGTAACAACTTTCATGGTTCTCGGCCATGAGATCGTCGATGGCTTCGTAGAGCAATCCGGAATCGGCGAGGGCACTGCCGATCCGGCGGCGTTCGTCAGGCGAGCCGTCGCGGAGCGCATCGTTGACCAGCATCGCCGCGCGATCGGGATCCATCTCGTAAAGATCGCGCACGGCTTTTTGCCTTACGGCAGCCGCCGGATCGTCGAGTGATTCTGCGATGTGTTCGAATGGGGTGCGAGGAAAAGCCAGCGGGCCTAATCTCGTTCGTTCGCGGCGGCGCTGGACCATCTCTTCGGCCGCACGGCGCAAGGTGGCAATGTCGTTATGCCAACGCTCATCCTCCGCGCGCCGCGTCGCAACTTTTTTAGCTTGCCTCATCCGTCGGGCGCCTCAAACGATCGGCCGCAAAAAAGCACAAAATGCACAAAATAAATTTCCTTGTTTGCGCTTTTTGCGCCCTTTTGTGGCGCACTTAAACGTCGCCATTCCCCGCCACTTGTGCAGCAAGCGTCAACGGCGCGCTGGGCGGGGCAAAAGCTGGTTCAGGGTCGGTCACAACTTCCGCTTCCTTCGGGGCCTCTGCGGCGCGCATCAACTGAAACTTCGTCAGCACGAGTCGACTCACCGAGAACCCGGCACTGTTATCCAGCACGCAAAGCTGCTCGGCCACAACTCGCCGCGACACACGCTCCAACGCCGCTTCCAACTCGCGTCCAGCCGTTGCGGCATCATCCGCAATCACCATCTCAAAATCCTGACCACCGCTGACCCGGCGTCGCAAGTGATTCTGAAGCAACACTCCGGCTTCCTTGTGAATTCGCCCGGTCGCAACGATCACAAGGTGCGAAGCCTCAGTCTCAATCTCCAGGTCAACAACCCAACGTGCAAACGCCGGTGTCAGATCACCATCACGAGTCGCAATCAAAAACGACTCACCGCAGATGTTGGCCATCAATTGACCGTAACCAGTGCCTTCCGATGGTCCAACCGCAATCTCGCGCTCCGGCACTCCCATCTCTCGCAGCACAAAATGAATTCGACTCACCAGCCACGATCCGTCTTCAAGCAACGACGAAGCAAGCTGCGTCGGTGCGATCACTTCCTCGACATTCTCGTCAGCCACCGGCGCGCCACACTCGCTGCACGTCGCATCACTCACCGTTACAACGGCAAGCGCATGCGGGTTCGGCAAGCGAAAGAGCGCGTGCCCGGTCTTTCGACAACTGATCTGAACTTCCCTTTCAACCAGCCCGGCATCTTCGAGTCGTTGAATCGGCACTTGCTGCGATTCCGTGTGACCCGTAAGAAGTTTTGCCGCATAACCTTCCTGGTGTGCGTTCCGCGCAGTTCTCAGAAAAATTCGCGCGCTTTCGTCTTCGAGCTTCGATGCCGCGAGGATCCGCTTGCTCATCGTCTCCTTGCGCATGCTGGTGTAAAGCGAATCGCCGTCCTGCCGTTCGACAAACGTGCGAAAGCCCTGCGGCAGCGAAGGAGTGCTCGTCTGCCACTCGGCAACGGAGCTTCCGTTCGCGTGGGTTGAAACAAGCAGGTTGCGGACTTCATGGCAGAACGAATCGAGCTTGCGGAACGGCTCGGGCGTGCGCGCTTCGTAAACTATCCCCGCGCGGACATGAGGATCATCATCCTCGAAAACGACAAACAACACATAGTCTTGAAAGCAAAACAGGTCGCCGCGCACGAATGGCTCGCCAATCGTCGAATCGTTTGTCGTGGCAAGCGTCTTCTCTATTTCGCTGACGTGGTCCACATTCAGCAAAACGTCTTCAAAGAAACGAAGCCGGTGAGAACGGATCAGCGGCACCATCTCACGCTCCTGGAGTTCGCGGAGCAATCTGGTCCGGGCGTCAGCGTCGACTGAATGATTCAACGTTTTGCTTTCGAGAAATAGCATCGGGGTTTACCTTTCCTAACGGTTGACAGTGATCGTTACAGTCTCGCCGCCGTTCGTCGTTGCGGGATAACGACGCTGCCTTGCGATTCGCAGCGCCATCGCTTCGTAACCATCCATTCCCGGTTTGGGATTTGCGATCGACGCTTTCAACACGCGTCCATTCTCAATCTGCATAACGACTCTGATCGATTGCGACTTCGGTTCCGGCTCCTCAGCCGCTTTCGGAGCTTCCGTCGTCACGGCTTTGTTTGCGGGTCGCTTCTCTTCCCTGCGTTCAGGCGCCGGGCGATTTGGTTTAACTGCTGCTGCGACGACGACTGGTTCAACCGGCGCCGCCGCAACAGGCGCAGGCTGAGTTTGAGCCGGCGGCAATGCTGTTGCCGAAGCTTCGTTACTCTTGAAGCCACCCGTGACAGCAATCACGGTTGAAAGTCCGACCACGATTACGGCTGCAGCACCAATGAGGAGTACGGACCGTTGCCGCACGACGAAGGGTGGAGCGGGCGGGAGCGCCAAAGGTTCAGCTCGTTCGACCGGTCCGCTTTCGATTTGCAGTGCGCTTTCATCCCAACATCCGAAGAGCTCTGAGACGGCGCGTTGCAACGACGGTTCAATCGAACGCCGTGGGCTCTGTATCAACGGATTGAAGTTGAACGAAGCCTCCGGTTGCGCCAGCGCCACGCAGATCGCCTGCAACCCGACGAGCTCGTTCATGCGGGCATCGATCAGCTCGCCTTCGTGAAAGAAAAATGTTGCCGGACCTTTTGGGTACTCGATCAGCAGCCGCCCCGACTTGCGCTGGTGACGAAGAATGCCGACCAGATCAGACAGGGGATAATTGCTCAGGTGTCCGGTCAGGACCACGAAACGATTGTTCTGCATTAAAACTCCTCAGGGGGTTAAAACTTACGCATCACGGACAGCCACGCATTGCACGACAGGAAAAGTTGAACTGTGGAAACGTTTGAGCGAGTTTTTTCGCCAGGCTTTTATCGAGCTTCTCGAGGATGCGGTACTCCTCCATCAGCCCGATGTTGTTGCCGAGTTCCTGGTACGCGAGGCTGAGCCCGTAATGTGCTTTCGCCATTTGCGGTTCGAGAGTCGTTGCTTTCTTGAACCCGTCCGCGGCCTCACGAAAGCGCCCGAGACGGAAGTTTGCGAAGCCCAAACCGTATTGCGTCTCGGCGAGGTTTGGGTTCAGCTTGCTGGATTCTTTGAAAGCCTTGATCGCTTCCTTGTCTTTCTTCAGGGTGATGTAGGCGTGGCCAAGGCTCAAATAAACTTCGGCGGATCCGGGTTCGATGGCGAGTGACTGGAGGTAAGAGTCGACTGCGCCGGGAGCGTCGCCGGTGTCAAAGCGGCTGCGGCCAGTGATGTAGAGGTCATGAGCCGCGGATGACGCGGATTTTGAAACCGATTTTGGTCCTGGCGGATCGCCGGCTAGTTCTACGGAGTCGGCTTTGACGGAAGATACGCCGGTGGGCTCGACGGCCGGAGTTCGATTTTCAGTGATCAAAGGTTCGGGGACGGCGGGGGCCTTCGCGACCGGAACTTCTTTGGGCTCATCGACGACCTTCGCCACGTTGTCGTTGAAGTAATAAGTCAGCGTCCGGTACGTCACCTCGGTAGGCTCGCGGATCAACTTACCGTTCTCGAAGACAATCAGGCTGGTAACCATCTTCGTCCAGTTACCAAACTTGTCGAACTCATACGTGTAGGCCTCGCGGCTCAGGATCGAGCCACGATCGTCGCGGACGGTCATCTCTGTGATGTTTCCGCGCTCGTCGTATTTGTATTCTTCTTTTCCGGCCAGGGAACCCGCGATCGGGTAAGAGGTGTTTTCGATTCGATTGCCTTTGATTCCGTAAGTGGTGATCTCAACCAGTTGGGCCGGGCCTTCGACAGCACGACCGTCTTTGAGTTCGATTCTGGCGGTTTCAGTCTTTACTCGACGCACAGAGCCGATGAGGCCATCCTGCTCTTTTGTGCTGTCGAGGACTGTTATCGCGGCTCGTGGAGAGACACTCGCCTGTTGCGCCCGGGCGGGCACCACGATCGCCAACACGAAAAGGCATAACAGGAAAGCCGGCAGAATCGGCCGCACACTACAATCCATCTCGACTCCTCCAGGTTTCAAATAGCGTCGGGGGAAGGACTACTACGAGCCCATATGTTGTACAAACTGCGGCGAAGAATACAATAAGTGGGTGAGAATTGCTATGGAATTATTGGCGCTCGGTGGGCAGAAAAATAGGACCTATAGGTCGAATATGTCCTATAGGTCCTATGCTTTCCTTACTGTTCGTCGCTGAACTTGTAGCCGATGCCCCAGACGGTCAGGACCATCTGCGGGTTCTCGGGGTTCTCTTCGATCTTCGCGCGCAGGCGATTGATGTGGGAGTCGATCGTGCGATCGTAACCTTCGTAGGAGTAGTCCCAGATCTTCTCCAGCAAGTACTTTCGCGGAAACACGCGGCCCGGGTTTGAGGCAAATAGCCGCAGTAGATCGAATTCCTTCGGCGTTAGCTCAACCTGCCGGTCACCGATGGTAACTTCGCGCTTGGCAGAATCGATCCTAAGACGCCCACGAACAATGGGAGCTTCGTCGCGCATCCCCTCCGTGGTTGGACCATTCCGCGTACGCCTGAGCACCGACTTGATGCGTGCTTCGAGCTCGCGCAGGCTGAAGGGCTTGGTGATGTAATCGTCCGCGCCCATCTCCAGGCCCAGCACCTTATCGACCACGTCGTCCTTGGCCGTAAGCATGAGAATGGGCAGGTAGCCGACTTTCTCGCGCAGCTCTTTGCATACTGCAAGACCATCCATCTTCGGCAGCATCAGGTCGAGCACGACCGCGTCCGGTGGATCGTCAAGCGCCGCTTTAACGCCGTTCAGACCGTCTTCTACCGTACGCACGTTGTAGCCTGCGCGCGAGAAGTACTCGCTGATGGCGGTTGAAATGTTCTCGTCGTCCTCTACCACGAGCAGAGAGACTTTGCGTTCGCCGGAGTCTGGCACGGTGAAATTTTCTTTAGCTGTTTTCTGTCTGTCAGTAGCTGTAGCCATGGAAATAAGTAATCGATCTGAAACTGACAGGAGGCTCAGAGGGCAAGCACCTAGGGGTTAATGGCGCAACTCGGTTCGGGCGAATAGTACACAACAATTGGTCCGCGATACAAGCCCAAAGTGTTCTTCATAGCTTTCGCGGCTTTGTGGTAAGTTCTTCTACCCGCGAAATCATTGTAAAGGACTGATTCGAATGACACCCGAAGAACGCAACGAACTCATCGCCACGTACGCCGCCGGATACCAGGAAGTGATGAACGCCCTCGACGGTTTCCCCGCCGACCAGCTGGGTGCGCATCCCCTTCCGGGAAAGTGGAGCGCGCGCGAAATAGTGCATCACCTCGGCGACAGCGAAAGTACTTCCGCATGGCGGCTCCGGAAACTTCTCGTCGAAGACAATCCGACGATCCAGGGGTACGACCAGGACCAGTTTGCCAACAGGCTGCGCTACAACGAGCGCGATATGGCTCCGGCACTCGAGGCGTTTCGGTGGGCGCGTGAGTCGACGATGCAGGTGATCGGACTGATGACTGAAGAGGATTGGCAACGCGCAGGCACACACACCGAGAGCGGACGCTACACGACCGAAGACTGGCTGAAGATTTACGCCGCGCACGGACACAACCACGCCGCGCAAATCCGCCGGTTGCGCGAGGCACTCTAAAA
>DASUPZ010000310.1:0-3508 GCA_036280855.1 Pyrinomonadaceae bacterium
TACGCCTCGCCGTTCAGTTGTAAATTGAAAAGGGGCTACGCCCCCGATTCGATCTTTGGTCTGGGCCATGTAATAAGGGGCCTAGGCCCAAATTTTTGGAGCTGTGACGGCGAGGCATAGCCTCGCCTCACATCCGGCGGCATAGCCGCTATAATGGAGTCGAAGAAATGAAACCCAGCGCTAGATACGTGAAGATCGTCGAGTGGTCCGACGAGGACCAATGCTATGTCGGAACCTGCCCTGGACTGCTTTATGGCGGTTGCCACGGCGACGACGAAAAGCAAGTCTTCGCAGAATTGTGCGACATTGTTGATGAGACGATCGAGTTGTACGAAAGAGACGGAAAACCGCTGCCGCTTCCTACCACGGGCAAGGACTACGCCAACAAGATACTTAAGATCGCCTGATTACCGAGGCAGTATCCATGACTTCTGGCGATTTGTTTGAACAAGCGGATAGGCTCCGGGCTGAGGAGGAGCCGTTCGTTCTTGCCATCGTCGTTGCGTACAAGAGTCCGCAATCCGCGAAGCCGGGGTCGAAGGCGATTATAAAAGCGGATGGTTCGACGAGTGGGTGGGTTGGGGGTGGATGCGTTCAGCCGATTGTTTTGCGTGAAGCGAAGCATGCGTTGAAAACGGGTAAGCCGAAGCTTTTGACGATCAGTCCGGACGCTGAGCGTGACGATTGGGAGGGAGCCGAGGCGTTCCACATGACGTGCGAAGGTGGCGGTTCACTCGAGATTTATTTGGAGCCTTACTTGCCCAAACCACAATTGCTAATCGTCGGACGTTCGCCTGTGGCCCAAACGCTTTCGCATCTCGGGCATTTGCTCGATTTCAAAATCGTCGTGGCAGACGCGGAGGCACGCGTTGAAGATTTTCCGGATGCAGATCAACTATTAAGCGATCTCAATTTGATTCGCAGTCAGATCAACGAAAGAACGTTCGTCGTCGTCGCTACGATGGGAAACGGTGACGAAGAAGGATTACTGTCGGTGATCGGAACGAGGCCCGGGTATCTTGGGCTCGTTGCGAGTGAGAAGAAGTCGAAGGCGCTTTTCGAATACG
Source organism: Pyrinomonadaceae bacterium (assembly GCA_036280855.1). Lineage (GTDB taxonomy): Bacteria > Acidobacteriota > Blastocatellia > Pyrinomonadales > Pyrinomonadaceae > PSRF01. Next base: position 1,068 of record DASUPZ010000310.1, read on the forward strand.
CTCGTGGAAAGGGTGCGACGGACGAAGATCTCGCGATGATCAAGTGTCCTGCGGGACTCGACTTCGGAAGTGAGACGTGGCCCGAAATTGCGTTGAGTATCGCTGCGGAGATCACTAGCGTACGACGCGTTGCTCCGGAGCAATCAGTGGAAATCAAGGCCGCGATCGATCCGATCTGCGGGATGAGTGTTGAGGTTGAGAATGCAAAATATTCATCCGTGGTAAACAACGAGACGATCTATTTTTGCTGTCTTCGTTGCAAGGAAACGTTTGATAGGCCGCAGGTCGTGCAGATTAGATCAAACCTTTGACGGGATTTTCAGGATTTACATGATTAACAAGATTCATGTAAATCCTGGTGATCATGTCAATCATATCGGGGTTGATTCTCGGCGCAGGTGCTTCGCAACGGCTTGGGCCACCCAAGCAGCTCCTGCCCTTTCGGGGCACGACGATGCTCGGTTGGGTCGTCGCGCAGGCACAGCGTGCGAAGGGTCTTGATGAAGTAGTCGTTGTTCTGGGGCGCGCCGCGGATCAGGTGCGTGAGCGGGTAGATTTTGGCACAGCGCGTGTGGTCGAGAATCCGGTGTTTGGTGAAGGATGCTCTTCGTCCTATCGCGCGGGGCTGGGTGCTCTGAATCCCGAGTCGTCGGCGATCATGATCATCCTCGGCGATCAACCTGGAATCACCCCGGAGATCATCGACCACGTCGCGGCGGAATGGCGACAGAAGGAATCAACCATCGCGCTCTGCTCGTATCGTGGGCGCAAGGGCCATCCGATGATCTTCGCGCACTCGATGTTTGATCAACTGGCCGAACTGCACGGCGACAAAGCCGCATGGAAGCTGGTCGATGCAAATGCCGCACTGGTCCAGGAAATTTATTTCGATCTTCCCTTCCCTGACGACGTCAACACGCCGCAGGATTTTGAAAAACTAGAGAACACGATTTGAGAGAAGAAGTACGACACATCCAGCAACTGCTGGAACAACAGATCTACATTGCCGGTCCGGAGATCGCAACGGCGCTGTACTTGTCGATGACTCTCGGCCGGCCGTTGCTGGTCGAAGGTCCAGCGGGAGTAGGCAAGACAGAGATCGCGAAAGCACTGTCTAACGCGCTCGGCGCCAGGCTGATCCGCCTGCAATGCTACGAAGGTCTCGACGCCTCAACCGCGCTCTACGAATGGAACTACCCGAAACAGTTGCTTCATCTCAAACTCACCGAGTCGTCGTCAGCGTCGGCGACTGAAAAGGAAGCGGCGATTTTCAGTGAAGCATTCCTGCTGAAACGTCCATTGCTGCAAGCGATCAGCGAGACCGAGCGAGCGCCCGTGTTGTTGATCGACGAGATCGATCGAAGCGATGAAGAGTTTGAAGCTTTCCTGCTGGAGGTGCTCTCGGATTTTCAGGTGACGATTCCTGAGATCGGAACCATCACGGCGACTCACCGGCCACACGTGGTGCTGACGTCGAATCGCTCGAGGGACTTGTCTGACGCGCTCAGGCGACGGTGTCTTTATCACTGGATCGATTACCCGTCGATAGATAAGGAACTGGAGATCGTGCGCGCGAAAGTTCCGGGGATTGGATCGGAACTTTCGACTGACATAGCGCAAGTGATGCAATCTACGCGCAAAATGAGCTTATCGAAGGTTCCGGGCGTGGCAGAGACGCTCGACTGGGCCAACGCTCTCATGGCACTGAAAGTAACAGAGTTGAATAAAGAGATTGTTGCGCAAACCATGGGCTGTTTTCTGAAAGACGAGGCTGACATCGCGACCTTCAACGAGCAAATGGCCACGGATCATCGCGGATGACGCAGATTTATGGAAGTAGAAAACCTCGTCAGTTTTTGTCGCGCGTTGAGAGAGCATGGTGTTCCGGTGACGCCTGCGGAAGTGGTTACGGCAGCGACTGCGTTGCGGCTCATTGACACTGAAGACCGCGAAGAGGTTTTTCTAAGCCTGCGCTGCATCCTCACCACGCGCAGCGAGGACTTTCCCATCTTTGCAGAATTGTTCGAGACGTTCTGGACTCGCTCGCCGCGAAAGCTGGTCGTGCGAGAGCCGGTTTCCGCAAAACGTTCGCCTTCTCAGCCTAAAGGTCTCGCATACTTTCTCGAACACTGGTCCACGTCTCTGAGCGACGACGGCAAGACCATCAAAGCGCCTGGTGCCAGTGAAACTGAGTCAGGTGCAGAAAAAGATTTCAGCGCGTTCAGTAACGAAGAGCTCGCAGAGATCTCACAACTCGCCCGGCGTATGGTCAGGCGAATGGCGAAAAATCCGAGCCGTCGCTGGCGGACGGGGCGGCGCGGAGCGAGAGTTAATCTGCGACGTTCGTTGCGCCTGTCGTTATCGACCGGCGGCGAGCTGATAGACCTTGCATACAAGGAGAGACGGCCAAAACGGACCAAGCTGTTTGTGATCTGCGACGT
>DASUPZ010000311.1:0-5880 GCA_036280855.1 Pyrinomonadaceae bacterium
ACAAAGAAGGAGCTTCTCGACTCACTCAGCCCACGCCAGCGTGAAGTGCTGCGCTTGATCGCCAAGGGCCAAACCACCAAACAGATTGGCCGGCTCCTTGGAATCAGTGCCAAGACGGTCGAAAGTCACCGCTCTCAGCTGATGGACCGTCTAAACATTCGCGACGTCGCCGGCCTCGTGCGATTCGCAATCAGCGTAGGACTTGTCGACCCCAATGAGGACTAAATCTGGTCTACCAAGGTTTAATGCTCAGGAATTGGATGAGTGCTAATCAGGATTCTCCCCATTGCGCACTTTTCAAAGACCGCTTAGCCTGCCCGTGATCAGATAGGCCTCAGCTCATTTAACTTTCCATTGCCCCCTCCTAGGCAATCTCACATTAAAGAGCAAGGCTGTCTTCTGAAAATCATTCAAGTGCGGGTTTGGTTTGCAGAGACGACTCATATTGAAGTGATAGCAAGACGCGCGCGTTGAAACAGGGTGAAACCTCGCGCGTGGAAAAGGGACGCAGGCCAGGGCGAGGTCTGCGTCCCCCACCACAAGATTGAGTTTTTTAGGTGACCGGCCCATCACAGTTACCTGCAATGAGCGATTCGACCGAAGGAAATCTTTACGCGCTGGTTATTGATCACGAGCCCCGCGTGCGTGAATACGCAGCTGGCGTCCTGCAGCAGGAAGGCTGGAAAGTGGTCCAATCCGCCTCCGCGCGCGAGGCACTGCGGCACGCGGACGAACCTGGCTGGTCCGCAATTTTTTGTAACGTTTCACACGGAGGAGCTAATGGTTTTGACGTCCTCCGCGAGTTCAAGGAGAAGTTACCCGGTGTAGCAATCGTGTTAGTAGCGGGTCAGGGCAGCGCCCCCGGCACAATCGAGCCGGCTGCTTATGGCGCGTACGACTTTCTGTTGAAGCCTTTTGGACCCGAGGAATTGCAATCGCTCGCGCGTGCTTTGCGCACGCAGTTAAGCGAGCCTCAGAGCTCCTCACCCACCCGACGCGCGGCTGCGTGCCACTCAGACCTAGAGCTGGTGGGACGCAGCCAGGCGTATTTGGAAGTACTCAAACAACTTAGCCGTGTCTCAAACACAAACCTCCCGGTGTTGCTGACTGGAGAAGCCGGCACCGGAAAAGAAATCGTCGCCGGCGCTGTTCACGAACGCAGCGAGCGCCGCAACCAACCATTTATTTCGGTCAACTGTAGCTCGATCCCCCCTGACATGATTGAGGCATCGCTCTTCGGATACGTTCAGGGAGCTTTCCCCGGCGTCGATCGAGGTAAGCGCGGCCTGTGGGAAGAAGCGAACGGCGGCACACTTTTCATCAACGAGATCACCTCGATGAGCCGTTCGCTGCAGGACAGGTTGCTGCGTACATGGCAAACGGGTGAGATCACGCGAATCGGTTCGGACCAGACCCAGAAAGTTAATGTTCGCGTGATCGCTGCGAGCAGTCGCAGCGTTGAAAAGGAAGTTGCTGCAGGAAGATTTCGGAATGATCTGTTTTATCGTCTGGGCGCCGTATCAATAAATTTGCCGCCGCTCCGCGAGCGTCCTGAAGACGTTCCACCGTTGGCCCAGAGTTTTGCCGATCGGGTTTATCGTTTGAATTCGCGCACCAGGTTTTCAACTGAAGCACTCACTTTACTCACCCGCTACAACTGGCCCGGCAATATTCGCGAACTCGAACAGGCAGTGGTTTGCGCAGTGTCGATGTGTGACGACGTGGTTCAAGTGAAGGATCTGCCGCTACGGCTGCGCGATGCTGGAGCTAATGGATCCGCCGCTGAAGAATGGGTAACACTGTCGAAGATTGAAGGTCGATACGTCGCTCGTGTGCTCGAGCATACGGGTGGAAACAAGCAAGCCGCGGCGCGCGTGCTCGCCATCGATCGAAAGACCCTGGATCGAATGATCAAGCGCCACCAGATCACTCCTCTCCACACTCGTCACCGGGCGAAGGCCTCCGGAAATTAAGCACTCGTAATTGACCTCTTTTTCTCCCGTCTTACGCGTTAATTGTTGGGTGTAAATTGGTTACACCCAGGGAAACTATTCATTAAGGGAGAAAAGAATGTCCACGTCGGTCCTTGAATTCGAGGAATCAAAGTTCGCACCAGGTTCAAACCCACAGCAACCTGCAATCAACAAAAACGGAGCTCCCCCCGAAGCAGTTCTTACAGAAATCCTGCTTGGCAGCCTTGCTTCGCAGTCGCTTTACGTCGCAGCGAAGTTGGGAATTGCCGACCTGCTCGCAGACGGTCCGAAGGGAGTTGATGAGCTGGCGCAGGCCGCAGACGCTCATGCGCCGTCGTTGTATCGCGTGCTGCGGGCGCTTGCTTCGCTCGGTGTTTTTACGGAACAGGACGATCGCGTGTTTGCATTGACTCCTGCTGCGGAAGCGTTGCGTTCGGATAGGCCGAATTCGTTGCGTGATGTCGCCATCTTCTGGGGTGAAGATTGGCATTGGGACGTGTGGGGCAAGATCCTTTACAGCGTTCGAACCGGAAAGTCTGCCTGGGCGCAACTTCACGGCGAGCAGGTGTTTGAGTATTTCGAGAAGAACAAGGCAGCGGGTGAAATCTTCAACCGCGCCATGAGCAGTTTTTCAACTGTGGCGACTAAGGCTGTCGCCGAGGCATACGATTTTTCGGGCATCGAGACGTTGATCGATATCGCGGGTGGTCATGGGCGATTGCTTACGGGAGTGCTTGAAGCAAATCCGTCGATGCGTGGAGTCTTGTTTGACTTGCCGCACGTGATCGAAGGCGCAGTCGAGACGTTATCGAAAACCGATGTGCGCCAGCGTGTTGAAACGGTGAGCGGTGATTTCTTTGCGAGCGTTCCTGCGGGTGGCGATGCTTACATTATGAAGCACATCATTCACGACTGGGACGACGAGCGGGCGCTCACGATCCTGCGAAATATCCGCCATGCGATGAAACCTGGCGCTCGAGTACTCGTTGTCGAGGCTGTGATCGCAGAGGGGAATGGTCAGGATTTTGGCAAGTTACTCGACATCGAGATGCTCGTGGCGCCTGGTGGTAAGGAAAGAACGGCGAAGGAGTACGAAGAATTGTTTGAGCGTGCAGGTTTGCGTATGACGCGGATCGTGCCTACGAAATCCCCGTACAGCGTGATCGAAGCTATAGCCGCCTAAACCCACCTCACAGCATTTAAAACCTTAGACAGGATTTACGTGATTATCATGATAATCATGTAAATCCTGTCTAAGGTTTTGCTTGACACTCGTCAAACGCACTTGCTAAGTTCTGCGCTCCACAATGAAAAAACTCCTGCTCGTTGTTGCTGTCGCCGCACTCTACATACTTCATCAGGACATCTGGTTCTGGCGGAGCTCCTATCTGGTTTTCGGTTTCATCCCCATCGGACTCTTCTACCAGGGATGTTTCTCCATAGCGGCATCGCTTGTAATGTGGCTCCTCGTCACCTTCGCCTGGCCGTCTCACCTTGAACAAGAGGTCGAACAAGCACAGCCCAGGGAGGACGCAGCCCGTTGATTCCTGCCATACTCGTTTTTCTATACCTGGCCGTCGTTGTATACATCGGCATCTTTGCTTTCCGTCGTTCTAAAGGAGGCGGAAAAGCTGAAGACTACTTTCTGGCGAGCCGCTCGCTTGGTCCATTCGTGTTTTTGTTTTCACTCTTCGGCACGAACATGACCGCGTTCGCGATTCTGGGATCGTCAGGCCATGCGTTCAACAACGGAATTGTGACTTTCGGTTTGATGGCTTCATCTTCAGGCCTCGTCATTCCGTTGACGATCTTTCTGATCGGAACGCGTATGTGGGCGCTCGGCAAAAAGTATGGCTTCATGACGCCGGTGCAGATGTTCAGAGATCGCTGGGAGTGCAGCCATATCGGCACGTTCATCTTTGCCGTCCAAGCCGTGCTGCTCGTTCCTTACATCATCATCGGTATTATGGGCGGCGGCACTACGCTCTACGCGATCAGCGGCGGCCTGGTACCATTTTGGTTTGGCGGCGCGATCGTGGCGATGGTGGTGATGAGCTACGTCTTCTTCGGCGGCATGCGCGGCACCGCGTGGGTCAACACTTTCCAAACGGTGCTGTTCCTGTGCTTCGGCGCGATTGCCTTGATTGTGATTGGCGCTGGAATGGGAGGTTTTGGTAGCGCGGCAGAGGCGTTAAAGGCATCGCCGATGGCTTATCTCCTTACCCGCGAACGCATATCGCCTTACTACTTTTTCAGCTACACGTTCATCCCACTCTCGGCTATCGCATTTCCACACATCATTATCTTTTGTTTGACCGCGGAGAAGATGAGGCACTTCAAAAAGACGGTCATCTTCTATCCGGTCTGCATACTCGCGATCTGGTTGCCTTGCGTGTTTCTCGGACTAATGGCCAACCGCGTCACTGAGGTTCCGGCGATCCGCGCCAAGCAGGAGGCGCGTCGCGTACTGGCAACTCAGGGTCGAACTATGGAGCCTGAAGCGCGCGATCAATTGCGAGAGAAGGCGGCAGGGGACGACGTGATCATGTTGTTGCTGCAACAGTACGCCCCGCTGTGGCTGGCGGGCTTGCTGGGCGCAGGAATTATGGCGGCGGTGATGGCCAGCGACTCACAGATTCTCGCTCTCTCAACTATGTTTACGGAGGATGTCTTTGCCTTTTACGGGGGCAAAACACGCTTTGGCGAGACTGTGCAGGTGATGACCGGGCGTATTTTTATCGTCCTGATCACGCTTTTTGCTTATGCGGTCGCATTGCGCGCGCCGGAGACGATCTTTGAGCTTGCGATCCAATATGGATTTTCAGGATTCGCCGCGTTGTCACCACTGCTGATCGCTGCATTGTTCTGGAGGGGAAGCACGAAGTGGGGCGCCCTCGCGGTGACTGTGTGGGTGGCGTTGTCAGTGACTTTTGTCGCTATATTGCAGGAAGTAGTTCCCGCGCCTGCGCCTGGACCAGCAACAATGATCTGGGCGCCGGGTGGTTATGAGGTGTTGTCGAGAACTCCCGGGGGCACGGCTGTATTTGGTTTCCTGCCGGTAGTTCCAATGGTGCTGATCTCGGCGCTGTTGATGTATGTCGTATCGATGGTGACGAGGAAACCTGCGGCCAGCACTGTGGCGAGGTATTTTGGAGATAGAGAACGATGAAAAGACTGATACTGATAGTCGTCGCGATCGCCAGCACGTGCGTTCTGGTTGCGAGTCAAACTTCTGCGCCTTCGAAACGCCGTGTTGTTAAGACAGGAACTCCAAACGGAATCTTCTCACCGGCGATCGTCACCGGCGATCTTGTTTACACGTCGGGACAGATCGGACTTGATCCCAAAACGGGGCAGTTTCCCGAAGGCGGCTTCGAGGCGCAATTTAATCAGGTATTCAAGAACCTGACAGGAGTGCTGGAAGCGTCAGGAAGCAGCGTGGATCACATGGTTAAGGCCACCGTGTTTCTCGCCGACATGAACGACTACAACGCGATGAACGAGCTTTATCGCAAGCAGTTCAAGGGCGATCCACCGGCGCGGACGACTGTGCAGGTTGCACGACTGCCTCGCGACGCGCGGATCGAGATTGAAGCCGTCGCTGTCCTGAAATAATCATGTAAATCTTGAAAATCCTGTAATCCTGTCAAAGGGTTTATCCGAAGCAATACAAGCGCCCATCTTGTGAGCCGATCACAATCCGCCCGTTAGCAATCGCCGGTGAGGCTGACAGCGGAGCACCCGTATCAAATTCCCACAGCTTCGCACCGGTATTCAAATTCAAAACATAGAACCGACCGTCATTTGACCCAACGAAAACGCGCCCGCCCGCGATCGCAGGCGATGATTCCACGCGCTGACGCGTCGTGAAAGTCCACGCAGGTTTTCCAGCCAGCGTTAACCCATG
>DASUPZ010000312.1:0-14233 GCA_036280855.1 Pyrinomonadaceae bacterium
ACGGGTCTAACGATACCTTCCGGCTGTTCGAGCATCGCGATGAGCAAGTGCTCCGGCTCGACTTGCTGGTTCTGGTTTCTTTCGCCCAGCTCGATTGCTGATTGAATTGCTTCCTGACCCCGTAGGGTAAACTTATCTAAACGCATGGTCCTGAAAATCTAAATTGCCTGGTCTATAAAAAGAGTCGAACGGGCTCGAGATCGTAACTACGACGAGCCCGCTCGCGCTGTACCGATCCGTTAAAGCCGCTTATCGCCCGCCAGACGCTTCCCTGGCTTTCTTGGTCTCGGCAGTAGTTTCGATTGCCTTCTGCGAGGCGCCGGCGTCGGTTCCACTGATCTGGATCCGGCGGGCCTTTACCTCTTCGCGCTTCGGCAACGTCACACGCAGCACGCCGTTGTTGTATTCGGCGGTGGCTCCTTCAGCGGAGACTGTCTGCGGCAAAGTGAAAGAACGGGTGAAAGCGCCATACGAGCGTTCGACGCGATGGTAGTTATCGGCTTCGTCCGTCTTTTCAAACTTTCGCTCGCCGCGAAGCGTGATGACATTGTTCTCAATCGAGAGGTCAAACTCTTCCTGTTTCATTCCAGGCAGTTCGGCCTCGAGGACAATCTGGTCCTTGTTCTCGTAGATGTCGACGCTGGGCGCCCAGGCGCCACGGCCAATGCCCTCATCGCCGAAGGCACGGGTCATATTGGTCGAGAACAAACGATTAACTTCTTCCTGCAGACTCCGCAGGTCGCGGAACGGGTCGTAACGAACAACAGTCATGACTCTCTCCTCCTTATATTTCCTTCCTTTATTATTTGTCCCCAGCCCTGCTTATTAAGATTATTAGTAGCTGAGCGTGACGGCATAATAAAGGTTGAGTGTCTATCTGTCAAGTCTGTAGTTGGGATTATTTGGGCCGCAGATTTACGCGAATGAACACGGATCGGACTTAATCCGTGTTCATTCGCGTAAATCTGCGGCTCTATTGATGTATGCCGAAGAAGCGTTTGATTGCGGAGAGGATTCCGGCGGAGGATTCGGAGGTCGTCGCCGCGGGGTCATGATGCGAGGCCAGGCCCTGGCGGCGTTCAGCCATGATAAAGCTAAGCGATTCTACAAGATCCGGATTCGTATCGAAGATCTTCTTCATTGCCGCGTGCCCAATCTCGAGGACTTCCGTCTCTTCGAGCGCCAGCACATTCGCGGTCCGCGGCTCTCCTGTAAATAAGGCCATCTCCCCAAAGAAGTCGCCTTCATTGAGAGTCGCGACCGTCCTTGCCCGGCCGTTTTCACTGACCTGGACGTTTACCCGTCCTTTATGTACTACAAACATCGAGGATCCCGGTTCACCCGCCCTGATCACCGTCTCGCCCGGCGCGAACACGTGACTGACTGCCGCGTGCGCGAGCATCGACGTCTCTTCCGCCGAGAGCGGCGCGAAGATATCAACGGCCGAGAGTCGCTCGGCGATCGCACCCCCGTCGCCGTCTCGCATCGCGGCGCTTGGCCGCCGCTCGACGTGCAGCGTGCGGGTTGGAAACGCGAAGTTGATCCCCGCACGGCGGAAGGCGTACCAGATTCTTTGCCGCACAAGGGCGTCGGTGTCGTTGTATTTAGCGTAATCCTCGGGCCAGTATTTCACTTCGTAGTCGATCCCGTTATCGCCCAGGTTTTTGATCCGTACGATCGGCGTAATCCGCTCCGAAACGTTGTCGGCTTCACGCACGGCCTCACGAACAACGTGGATCGTCTTCGCAGGCGAATCAGTGTAGAGAGTATTAAAGAGGACTATGCGTGCGTTGAGGTTTCCACGGGGAAACACCTCAATCGGCTCCTTCGCCGCGGTGCTATTCGCTATGAGCACGACGTGGTTGGTGAACGTCCGGATCTTGATAGCTCGCCAGCTGATCTCTTCGACGACGCCTGTGTGCCGTTGAGGTCCCACGGCGATCACGTCGCCGACTTGAAACGGTCGGTCCGCCTGCAAGGAGATTCCGGCGAAGAAGTTTCCCAGAGTGTCCTGGAGAGCAAGTCCGAGAATCACGCCGAAGATCGCGGAGGTCGTAAACAGCGCGCCCAGGTTTACGCCCGGAAACAGCAGTGTGAATGCGATCAAAAAGACGATCGTAAATACGACGATCGTGAAGATGTTGCGAATGAGCGTGGGCGCGTCGATTCGCTTGAGCCGAAACGCAAGCGCGAAGACGAGGGAGTTTAGAGCGCGAACAAAAAGATAGCCGAGAATTCCGACCAGGATCAGTTTTACTGCGGTTACGAGCGTCTCCGCGGAAGGCGAAGGGCTCGCGCCCATCCGGCTTGCGAGAAGTGCTTCGATTTCCGGCGCGAAGGACCAAAACAGGTAGGTGGCCAGCAACGCTATTGCCGACACCACAAGGAAGAGAACGCTTTTGTTAGTGAAACGGGGCCGACTCACCGGGGCACTTTTATCACCAAATCAGGCCGCTAAAAAGCACAAAATGCACAGAGAGAAAGATGTGAAATCTACCCAGGTCCGATTAATGTTGGAAAGAGCGTAATCAGTATGAACAGCAATGACAAGATCGTAACGAGGATTGCGGTCAGCCACGCGGCAATATTATAGAGCGGACCATTGACATGTGCGCCCATCAGTTCGCGATTGTTCACCAGACGGAGGACCGCGAAAAGGACGATCGGGAGCAGTAGTCCGTTGATGACCTGGGTGACAAGCAACACGCGAAAGAGGGGCAGGTTTGGAACGATTGCGATAGCCGCGCCGACCGCCACCAGGAACGTAAATACGCCAAGGAAGATCGGCGCCTCTCGAAAACTTCGCGAAACACCTTTCTCAAAACCGAGTGCTTCGCTGATCGAGTAAGCGGTGGCCAACGGCAGAACTCCGGCCGCCAGCATTGAAGCTCCAAAGAGTCCCAGTCCGAAAAGTACTTCCGCATATCTTCCCGCGAGCGGACGCAGCGCCTGGGCGGCTTCGCCGGCTGTCGAAATCTGAATCCCTTCCTTATGAAGAGTCGCCGCGGTTGAGACGATGATGAAGAAGACGATGAGAATCGCGAAGACGGTGCCCACCCACACGTCAGTTTTTGTTTTCGAGTAATCGTCGGGTGTGACGCCTTTCTCGACTACGGACGATTGCACGTACACCTGCATGTACGGCGAGATGGTGGTGCCGACCACCGCGACGAGGGTAAACAGAAATGCATACTCGAGTTTGAACTCGGGTCGTACCACACCAACCGCGACCGCGGTCCAGTCCGGTCGAGACAGAAACGCCGAAACGATGTAACCAAGAAACACGAGCGACATTAATAAGAAGGCGCGCTCGACTCGCTTGTAAGAACCTTTGACCACGAGCGTCCAAACGAGAATTGCAGCAAACGGCACGGAGACATAACGCGACACATTGAAAAGCTCGGTCGCCGCGGCGATGCCGACAAACTCAGAAACGGTCACCCCCGCGTTTGCTACTAACAACGAGAGCATTATCAAAGCCGTCCAACGCACGCCGAACTGTTCGCGGATCAGATCCGCAAGACCTTTGCCCGTGACTGCGCCCATGCGAGCGCACATCTCCTGAACGATGCCAAGACTGATTGCGATTGGAATGAGGAGCCAGAGGAGGGAGTAACCAAAATCGGCGCCGACAGAAGCGAACGTCGCGATGCCGCCCGCGTCATTGCCGGCGTTGGCGGTGATCATTCCGGGGCCAAGAATTGCCACGTAAGCAAGCAGACCTCTGCGGCGCGCGACCGTTCGGCGCAGACGCATGCCGACAGCTCGAACTGCTGCTCGTGGTTCTGCCACTTGGAGGTTCCCCGTCTTTCATAGCCTTCAATCATGAATAGGTCCTATAAGTCTTATAGGACGTATTAGACCTATTATCCAAACAGTCGTGGTAGTCGTTGCCGCCAGTCTCGCGGCAACAGAATTTCCATCGCGTCGTCTACGGTTATGATTCCGAGTATATCCCCGGATTCATCGACAACGGGAAGCGCCAGCAGATTGTACTCGGCAATTCGCTGTGCAACTTCTCGCGCCGGCTCGCCTGGGTCAGCTCGCTGAAACTCCGTCCGCATCACTTCTTCAAGAGGCACCGAGGGATCGGCGAGTATCAAACTGCGCAACGCAATAACGCCTAACAACTTCCACGAGTTCTCTGTCTCAACGACGTAGAGGTAGTAGATCATGTTTGGCGTTTCCGCCATCTCACGGAGCCGCGCGAGCGCTTCGCCGACCGTGAGCGCGCGCGGCAGTGTCACGAATTCCGTCGTCATCAAGCCGCCGGCGGTGTCGTCTTCATAAGGCAGCAACTCCACAACGTCGGCCTGCTCGTCCTGCTCCATCAGCCCGAGCAGCTCTTCGGCTTTCTCTTCGGGAAGATCACCAAGCACGTCGGCGGCTTCGTCCGGCGACATCCATTCGAGAATGTCGGCGGCGCGTTCCTGGTCCATGTCGCCGAGTATGCGGGCTTGATGCTCGGCAGGCATCTCCTCGAGTGTTTCTGCTGCCGTTTCATCGTCGAGTGATTCGACGACTTCCGATCCGTGATGGTACGAGAGCGCTTCAGCGAGGCGCGCGATCTCCACCGGATGCAGACGCGCGAGTTTGTCGCTCGACGATTTCAACTGCACCGTCGCTGCGTCAGTCGCGAGATATCCGACGTCGGCCCAGTCGAGAACTTCCACGGGCCTCTTCGTCCCGACAAATCCTGCCGGAGCGAGTCGTCGCCAGAGTCCTTGTAGGCTCACGTCAGCGCCGGTCACACGCCACTCTCCGGCAGCCTGGATGATCTGCACATCGTTGACGCGCACCACTCGTTTTCCATCAACATCGATCAGTTGTTTGTCGAGTACGTCACGCGCAAGCAGGACTTCACTTTCGCGACGCACGAAGGGCCGCAGGTCGAGAATGTCGGAATTCAAACGGACGCCATGTTGATTCAACTCTGTGATACGCCATCTCGGCAGGAAGAAATCACGGCGGCGATAGCGCGCAACGAGGCCCGTGACCGGAGGATGATCGTCGGCGCCAAGACGCACGATGACGTCTTTGATCGTCGCGACACGCTCACCTTCGAGGTCGCGTATCGGCCGTCCTAATACCTGCGACAAATACAGCATCTATCTTGTAAATCCTGTCAGGAGCTCTTTTTGAGAATTGATTTTGCCCTATCAATTACACGATCGCGACGCGAGTAGACATCAGCACGACGCAAGGTAACAACATCATCCGGCGTAATACCCAGCCCTTCGAGCCTCAAACCCGCCGCAGTGCGGTAGTCAAACTCACTAACATCCAGAATCCCGCCGTCCGGCAGCGCGTGTCTGTTCCTGATCGCGAGTACGCAACCACACGTTCGGGTACCAACCACCCGCGCGCGGCCTTTTGTTTTCAGCGTGGCGACCAGAATCTCTGCCGCGCTCGACGTGCCTTCACTCGTCAGAACTACGAGCGGCAGTTTAGTCATCGAGAACTGCGGAAAACGCCAGAGACGCTTTGAAAAAGTTTGCAGTTCAAACGACGCGCCGGAACGATCCGCAAACTTCCCCAGATTGATCCCGTCTTCGAGAAACAACGAGGCGATGTCGGCCATCGCTTCGGCATCGCCGCCGCCGTTGGAACGCAAGTCGAGTACGATGCCTTCAGCCCCTTCAAGCACCGCCGGAAGCGACTTCGCGAAATCGAATGCAACGCTCTGCGTGAAAGCATCCAGCCGGAGAATCGCGATGTTGTCCTTGCGCTGGTTATTGAAGCCCAGCTGGCGCTGGTTCCAATAACGTTGCAGCACTGCCGACTTCTGCTTTCCGTCGTTGTTGGTCCAACTCACCTTCACACTCGATCCGGCTGGTCCATCAAACAGCATGCTGACAACTCGATACCGGGAGTCGCTGTTGTTAGATAATCCGGCCGCGGCAAGACGCCGCGCAACAAACTCCCTGATCGGAACATCGTCGACAGAAACAACAACATCTCCGGCACGAATGTCTGTGCGTGCAGCGGCGGAATTAGGTTCAACGTGCAGGACTGTCGCCGTGCCTTCAACTTCGCGAACTGTCACTCCGGCGGTTATGTAACGAGGACTCCACCAGTCAAACTTTTCATCAGGCGAATAGACTCGCGTGTGAGCATCTTTCAGCGACGCGATCATCTGTCGCAGCACTTCGTAAAGCTCGTAAGTGCCGGCGGCGCGCGCCGCTGCCGGGCGAAACGCAGCTCGTTTCGCTTGCCAGTCGATGCCGTGATACTTCGGATCGTAGTAGCGCTGCTGAATCGTCTCCCAAACGTCGTCAAAAACTGCGAGCCGTCCTTCAACTGTCGCAGTTGACACCAGCGACGTGTCGTCGACAGTGGCTTGCGAAGACCAGAATGGCCCAAGCACTAAGCACAAAACGCAAAGCGCCAACATCAGGTTTGTTCTGTTTCTTCCCATCTTCACCTCGGAGGCTTTCTAAAGTTGTAGCGCAGCATTACGCGCATTGCGACCGGTGTTCCGTTTTTCATTGCCGGGAAGAAGTGCAATTGACGAACAGTTGCCAGTGTTACTTCATCAAGGCCGAAGCCGGCCCAACGAACGATCTCTACTTCACCTACTTCACCATCAGCGCCGACGTTTACGACGACATCGACGGTTGCTTCCGCTTCCGCACGCGCCGCGGTTTCCGGGTATTCGGGACGCAGTCGTCGATAAGGTCGCGGCAGCCGCACGCCTTGTGCGGCAGCAGCCTTCTCGTCTTCAGGCGCTTCCTCGATCACAGCCTCAGCAGGCGCGTTCACGACGCTGCGTTGAAGATGTTCCTCGCGCTGCGCTTTCTCGATCACTG
Source organism: Pyrinomonadaceae bacterium (assembly GCA_036280855.1). Classification (GTDB taxonomy): domain Bacteria; phylum Acidobacteriota; class Blastocatellia; order Pyrinomonadales; family Pyrinomonadaceae; genus PSRF01. The sequence continues at coordinate 6,810 of DASUPZ010000312.1, forward strand.
CGACGACAATCGCGCTCAGAGGGTTGTCAGCGAGATATCGCAGGAGTTGAGACGTTGCCGCCGCTGCATCGTTATTTTCAAAACTTGGGCGCTCCCAGAAGAGAAGCCGTCCGGTTCGCGCGCTCACCACAAAGATCGAAGCATACGATTCATAGTAAACCGGCGTCTTGAACGACGAGCGCCGCAGTGTTTGTGCGTCGCCGATGACAAAGAACTCGGTTGCCAGCGCGGCGCCGAGATCGCGTGCTTCGCTGATGCTCAGATTCAAAGAACCCGAATAGCCGATGCCTTTCGCGGCGGTACGAGTCAAATCAGCATCAGATATAACTAATTCGCGCCTCGAACGAAGTTTGTTTCGTAAAGTCTCGGCCGCTCGTTGTCCGGTTTGTGAAGCGCCAAAGTCCAGCACGCTCACCACTGCTCTTTGTGCGCCTGGGGCCCTGGTGGTTAAAACCCCGAAGAGACAAAGAACACAAAGCTTGCAAACAAGTAAACGACGCATCTCAACTTTCTGCACTTGCGCTTTGCTTCCGCGGACTGCCGCGATGATAAAGCTCGTAGACCTCGTTTTTCACTTCCGCGGGGAAGCAAACTCGATGAAGTTCGTAAGCATGCTGTAGCCCTTTGACCACATCGCTCACTTCGCTGATCTCCCGTATTTGTGGTGACGCATAACCACTCTCCACGTAGATGCGCGTCTTCGGTTCCGACTTCTCAGTTTCGTAGTAACCGTAATACGGCACATCGCTCGCGCGGTCTTCGATGAAATAGTAGTCAGGATCAAAACCGGCCTGGGCGATCGCCTGTCGCGCGGACGAAAGAAACTCCGCCTGCTGCTCGCGAGGCATGTCGAGATCGACGGCTTTAAACAAACGACGCGCGATGAACCTCCGGCTTAGATCGCTAAGGATCGCATCGCCCGAGTTTTGCCACTGCTTGATGTGAAAAACAAAATCCGAATCGTCCACTTGCAAATGTTCACTGACCGTCAACGGTTCTCGTCGCAGTATCTTTTCAAACGCAGTGCCCGGCGCATGCCAAACTTCTTTACCTTCGTCGAGCAGGTGCAATGCGCGTCGCATGATCGATCGCAGCACAGCTTCCGCGGACCTCAGAGTTCGATGAAAGTAAACCTGGCGAAACATGTAGTAGCGCGCCTGCAAGTATTCTTCGACGGCATAAACTCCACGCGCCTGCACGTAAACTCGATCGGCGGCTTCGTCGATCGCGAGAGCGTTGATGATCCATTCGAGATCGTAAATTCCATACTTCGCGCCGGTCATCAACGAGTCGCGCAGCAGGTAGTCCATGCGATCGACGTCGAGCTGCGATGAGACGAGTTGAGCGAGTGCTGAAGGTTGAAACTTTCCTTCGATGATCGAGGCGACTTTCGCGGGCAAGTCGCTGGAGTGAGATCGGAGGAGTTCTCCGATCTCTGAGTGGTCGTCGAGAATTACCTGCACGGTCCAACGTTCGTGATGAAAGTTGAGGACCTTCTCCATCACGTGTGAGAAAGAGCCATGGCCCACGTCGTGCAGCAGTGCAGCCGCGCGTGCCGCGACGCGATCTTCAGGGTCGATCGTATACGTCTCACCTAAACGATCGAGCACGCGTGTCATCAGGTGTAACGCACCGAGTGAGTGAGTAAAGCGCGAATGTTCGGCGCCTTGATAAGTGTATAGACCAAGACCGAGTTGTTTGATGCGACGCAGCCGTTGAAACTCCGCGGCGTCGATCAGTCGCATCATCAACTCGCCTTCATCTGAATCGGTTTGGAGACGAATGATGTTGTGAACGGGATCGCGATAGATGCGTTCAGGCATACGGAAGTCTTAATAACCGCAAATGAACGCGAAGGCAATCAGTGATTTATCGGAGTGCGATAAATAGGACGCCTTAATAGGACACCTCAAATAGGACACCTCCTTGGAGTGCGCCGCCTTGGCGGCGCTTTGGTCCCACCTTCGGACCAAAGCGGCGCCAGGCCGCCGCACTCCAAGGAGGCATCGCACACTCGAGGCTCGGTAGTTGGCTATGGTTTCCTGTATTTCTGGATTTTCCCAATTTTTTGGATTTAGAGGGGTGTGTGGTTCCGAGACGGTGCCGGGCAAGCCGTGCAAAAACTAGGGAATCGTCCAACGGGCCGTGTGGGCATGGCATTTGCCAAAACCTGCCCGGACGAGCGTCTCCAAGCCTCGTTTCTACGGAATTCTTTCGGTGCTGCTACATAAAAAGGGTAATTGACACAGGAGGGGGCAGCACCTGTCTAGTTCAAGAAAGGAAAGCAGAAAATGAAGAATGTTTTTAAGTTTTTTGTCCTGTCGGCGTTGCTCATGAGCTTCGCGCTGTTTGCTGGCAGCGTGTTGGCGCAGACGACGACGACAGGGTCAATTGAAGGGACGGTCACCGATCCTACGGGTGCCGCAGTGCCGGGTGTTACGGTTACTGCTACACGCCAGGGTGGTCGTGTCACCACTGCGACAACTAATGAGGAAGGTTTCTTCCGCATTAGCCAGCTCGAACCTGGCCAGTACACCGTGACAGTCGCATCGGAAAAAGGCTTTGCCGCTTTTGAGCAAGCCAACGTTCCCGTGAATTTGTCCAAGGTGTCGACCATGACAGTTCAACTCCGGCCGCAAGGCGCAACCGAGACAGTTACGGTTACCGCCGGCGGAGGAGCCGGAATTGACGTTACGCAGAACACCACTGGCACGAACGTTTCGACCGAACAGTTCTCGAATTTCCCAACCCAGCGTACCGTGCAGTCGCTCTACACGATTGCACCAACCGTGACTCGCTCAGGTCTTCGCGATTCATCTGGTCGCGAGCGCGACCCGTCGGTCGCCGGTTCATCTGGTCCTGAGAACAACTACATCCTCGACGGTGTGACGGTAACTGACCCGGCCTTCGGTGGTTCGGGTGCCAACCTGCCGTTCGAGTTCGTACAAGAGCTCGAGATCAAAACTGGCGCGTACGGCGCCGACATCGGCAAGTCGACCGGCGGCGTGTTCAACGTCATCACCAAGAGCGGAACCAACGAGTTTCACGGCGACGCTTTCGGCTACTTCGTTGCCGAGAGTTTTGTCCGCTCGGTTAAGGATACAGCGATTCCGCGTACGGGCGCTGCGGCGAACGGTTACTCTGAAGTTGACGCCGGTTTCGATATCGGCGGTCCAATCGTCAAAGACAAACTCTGGTTCTTCGGTGCGTTCAATCCACAATACCGCAAGAACTTCTTCCTTACTCAAACGTTCCTTCAGGACGTTGAGAACAAGGTGACGACCCCGTTCTACGCGGGCAAAATCACCTGGGGAATCAATGCGAACCACACCTTCACCTTCTCGACCTTCGGCGATTACACGAAGCAGGAAGGACACCTCTTTGGCTTCTCCGGATTCGGTGCGAATCTGGCGAGCTTCCGTGGTGAGACACAAACGGGTGGTTCTAACTACGCGTTTCGTTTGAATTCAACATTCACGCCGAATTTTATCGGTGAGTTCTCGGCTGGATTGCACTTCCAGCGCGCCAACACCATTCCGGAACTGGATGAGACGCTCGTTACAGACCGTTTCGCAGTGCTCCGTGGTGGTTCGATCCTGCCTGTCACCGAGTCGACAGTTGTTACGCCCGGCGGTCTCCGCCTGGCATTCGTCGAGGGTACCGGCGGGACGGTTGAGCGCAACTTCGTGCGTGGCGGTTTTGGTCTCAAGTCGTTCCAGGATCGTGACCGCATTGAGTTTGCGGCTCGCATGCAGAACATCTGGGGCAAGCACACCTTGAAGTACGGTGCCGAGATAGCTGAGAACAAGTACCGTATCGATACTAGTTCAACTGGCCCCGACCTCAATTTCAACGACCCGGACCATCCGGCAGGGCCAAACCGAATTGAGAATCGCTTCGCCATTTGCTCGCGTACGTCCGTCACCACCATCACCTGCCCGAGCCAATCGCGCGTCGACAACGTTGGGTTGTTGATCGCGGCCGGCCAGGCGCCTGCCGGTGTCACCACTGCAGTTCTCGGTGATGTATCGGCTAACCCAACTAACCCATTCCTGCTGCTCGACGTTGTTCGTACGCGTGATTTCAGCCTGTTTACAGGGGATGACTTCACCACCACGACAACCCAGAGCTTCTACGTTCAGGAAGAGTGGAGAGCGACTCGTAACCTGCAAGTCAATCTTGGTCTCCGCTGGGATTTCCAGCAGGCGTACGGCCTCAGCGGTGATGAGACCTACCTGACCTTGAACGACTTCATCAGCAACACGCAGCCGCGTATTGGCTTTAGCTGGGACTTCACTGGCGAAGGCCACGGCAAAGTGTTCGCTAACTATGCTCGCTTCCTCGAGACGCCAATACCGCTCGACATCAACGTGCGTGCGGGAACTGAAACGATTCAGAACGACTTCCACTCCAACATCAGTCGTCTCAACGGCGCTCCTGGCTCTACGGTGCTGGCTGCGTTCGGTAACCTTGGCGCTCACACGACGCCGTTTGATCCCGGCCTCAAGCCGCAAACGGTTGATGAGTATACCGCTGGTATCGAATGGGGCCCACGCTCAATGCGTGACCTGTCGTTCGGTGCCCGTGCTATCTACCGTGCTCAGGATGAGGTCATCGAAGACGGTTCGTTCGACGATGGCACGACCTACTTCCTATTCAACCCGGGCCGCCGTGGCACCGGCAATTTCACCACAACTGAAGACCTGGCCTGCAACGACCCGGCAATCGGTTGTTTCGGTCCAGCTCGTCGTTATTACCGAGCGATCGAGTTGACCGCCACCAAGCGGTTCTCGAACAACTATCACTTCATCGCGTCCTACGTGTTCTCCAGCTTGATCGGAAACTACGAAGGACTGTTCCGTAACGACAACGGCCAGTCTGACCCGAACATCACTTCGTTGTTCGACCTCGTCAGCTTGCTGAATGGTCTCTACGGAAGACTGCCAAACGATCGTCCGCACCAGTTCAAGGTGGATGGTGGCTATCAGTGGCCATTCAAACTTATGACGAGTGCTTCGTTCCGTGCGCAGTCAGGTGTACCGTTCAACGCATTGGTTCCGCACCCGCTCTATGGCGACAACGAAGGTTTCTGTATTCCAGACCTCAGTTGCGTTCCGCGCGGCACGGCGATCAATCCATTTACCGGCAGCAACCGCACGCCGACGACCTACAACCTGGATCTCGGTGCTTACTACCCAATTGCATTGGGTGAGAACAAGCAACTCCGCCTCCAGGTCGACTGGTTCAACGTGTTCAATAACCAGAGAGCGATCAGAGAAGACGAAACCTTCCTGATCAACAGCGGTGCTCCGGGCATCACGCCGGTTCCGAATCCGTTCTACGGCACTGGAACGATCTTCCAGTTCCCGTCGGCGGTTCGTCTCGGTGTGAAGTTCCAGTTCTAAACCCACACTGGATTGCAACCACGCTTCAATTGAGGCGTGGGAGTTTGATAAGGGAGGCGTAAAAACTACGCCTCCCTTCTTGTTTTGTGGTAATCTTCAACGCGTCCGCACTTCAATTCAGAACGAAATTTACTCGGCAACTGCTACGAAACGGAGTTATCGAGATGGCGCAGAATCACATCATCACTCCCATCTATCGCTATTCAGTTCTTCTAACACTGCTGATCTGCTCGGCGGCAACCGCACAAGCTCAGTCCGGAGGCGGCATCGACAACACCGGCACCGGCGGAAGACACGCGATCAGTGGCCGTCTGATCTTTCCGTCAGGGCAGCGACTCGACTACCAGGTAAAGGTCAAATTGGAGACTAATGGTGAAGGCGACCTGACCGTCTTTTCGGACGTAAATGGGAACTTCAGCTTCCGCTCACTAACGGCGGGCAACTACACAGTTGTTATCGACGGAGGTGACAATTTCGAGCCGGTCCGGGAAAGCGTTTTCATCGAGCCGTATAACACGTCACCCGCTCCGGGGGTTCGCCTCGTGCCGGTTTCCCGGCCCATCACTCTGCAGATTTATCTTCGTCCCAAACAGACGGCCACGCGCACGCGGCCTGGCGTCGTTAATGCCGCTCTCGCGAGCGTTCCGAAAGCCGCTGTTGAGCTCTACGATAAGGGCCTCGAGTTTGTCAGCCAGAATGAACGAGATAAGGCCATCGATCAGTTTAAGCGCGCTGTGGAGTTGCATCCGAATTTTGGTTTGGCCCTCAATGAGCTTGGCGCTCAGTACATGAAGAAGGGTGACCTTGAAAAAGCTGAGGAAGCACTGACGAAAGCGTTCCGCCTCCTGCCTGACTCGCCCGATGTAACCCTCAACTATGGAATACTGTTGTTGCAGAAGAAGAAGTTTGCCGACGCGGAAGTGCAGCTTCGCGATGCAGTGAAGAAGAACGAGAGCGCCTATACCGCACACTTGTACTTTGGCATCACGCTCATCTACGTAAAGAAATTCGAGGAAGCGGAAACTGAGCTTCAGAAAGCCGTTACGCTTGGTAAAGAAAAGGCAAGCCAGGCCCACTACTATCTCGGCGGGCTTTACTGGCAGACTGGTAAGAACAGTCAGGCCGCAGATGAACTCGAGAAGTTTTTGAAGCTGGAACCAAAGGCGCCGAACGCGGAAAAGTTGCGTGGGACGATCAAGGAGCTGCGAAACAAGTCGGAATAGATCCGCGGCTAAGTTCTATCTTTTAAGATCGAGCAGGTGCCCGAGTTTTTCTTTCTTCGTGCGCAGGTACTTTGCTGATTCCTCTGACGGATCAACCTCAATAGAAACCCGTTCCACGATCTTCAATCCCGCCTCTTCGAGCGCGCGGATTTTCAGCGGATTGTTCGAAATCACCTTCACGCTGCAAAGACCCAGATCGTAAAGAATCTCCGCACACTGCCGGTAATCTCTCAAATCGACCGCCAGACCAAGCCGGACATTGGCCTCGACCGTATCAGCTCCCTGGTCCTGCAGCGCGTATGCGCGGATCTTATTGACGATGCCGATACCGCGCCCTTCCTGCTGCTGGTAAACGACAGCGCCGCGACCTTCCTGCTGGATCATCTGCATGGTCTGGTGGAGCTGCCGGCCGCAGTCGCATTTGGTTGAACCAAACACGTCGCCGGTAAGGCACTGAGAGTGAATCCGGACGAGTGTCGGCTCGTCGCGCTTCATCTCTCCTTTAAAGAGGACCACAAACTCTTCTTTGGTGGTGAGCGATCGGTAAGCCGCAATCTGGAAATCACCCCATTCGGTCGGCAGGTTTGCGATTGCTACGCGCTCGACCGTTCCGGTTTCCACCGAGTCGCCACAAGTCGCTACTGACGATTTTTCCAATGACTGTACTTCCATGGATCTGAGTAAATTTAGGGTTCGGCGATTATAGCGCAGACATCTATATAGGTCGAATAACCTTTGGAGTGCGGCGGCCTGGCGCCGCTTTGTTATGGATCGTCCCTCTCGAGACTAAAGCGGC